>JANQGP010000082.1 GCA_028277265.1 Woeseiaceae bacterium
AGTGTCCAGCCGAAAAATCGAGTCTCCCGCTCACTCCAGAAGATTCCGATACTGCTTGGCAATGCGGCCTCGCCAAGAATTACAACCCGATGGCAGATAACGGCAAAGAGAACATAGAACGGCGCAGTTAGTACCCAATATACGATGCTCCACAGCGCAAAATCCGGAAAGAAAACGGGGATTGACTCAACCGCTGTAATAAAGAGCGCAGGGATAATCAGCGCCTTTAATAAAGCTCGCCACTTGGTGCGGATTTCAACGAGCGCGTCGCCAACCACCTGAAAAACCGGGAGGCCACCCATAGTTAAGCTTTCCGTTTCATTGCCACTCGAGTAGGTAACTGTCGACCGGCTGCTTTGGGTCATTGGCAGAACACCATGGTACCCCGAAATCGACCGCTCGAGCGGCCGGTATTGAGCGTGAATCGGACGGGGCCATTGCCAGATTTTGATCCGAAAAGCGCCGCTCGTCGAGCATGGGTCACCGTCGAAACTGGTTATTGCAAGCGATGATGCGCCAACAACCGATCGCATCTGTCATCTGCCCCCCTTCTGGCGGTTCTGGAACTCCAGCAGGCGAAGGTCTGCCAAATCGCGTCCACGCAGGCCGCTCCCAGGTGTTTGCTGCGCTCCGGAGACCACCCGATTTCCGGCATGGGATGGTTGGCGGCGTCCTTGAAAGGCATTTCGAGGGTCATTGCCAGACAGCCGAAAGCGTCGGCGACGTAGTTGGTTGCTTTTCGCAGGTCGGCGGTACCGGCGGGCGTCAGAGCATAGCCGTACTCGGTCTGGAAGTCCGGGCTGATGGCGGCCAAACGTTGCTTGAAGGCCTGCAATTCCCCGTCCATGTCGTCCGTCCAGGAGGTTATGCCCTCGGCGCCGGCAATGAAGTTGTAGGGCAAGGCCTCGTCGCCGTGCACATCCAGGAAAAAGTCCACTCCGGTCTCGTGCATGCGGCGGCGCGTGAAGTACACCTCCGGTGAATCCGTTTTGTCCGGCGCTTTCCAGGCGCGGTTCAGATTCACGCCCTTGGCGTTGCAACGCAGGTGTCCGCGCACCCCGCCGTCCGGGTTCATGCTGGGTACCACGTACATCACCGCACGCTCCAGCAGGGCGCGAGCCACCGGGTCCTCGGGATCGGTCATGCGCTTCAGGAAGCCCTCCACCCACCATTCGGCCATGGTTTCCCCGGGATGCTGACGGGCAATGATCCAGCAGGACTTCTTGTCGGCCGCCGGTTTTCCGAGGGTCAGCAGGGTCAGGGCGCGGCCGTCGGGCGTTGGACAGAGCACTTCCGCGCTGACGACCGGCGATGCCAGGGCCTGGCCGATCAGATGCTGGTGGCGGTCGAAGGAATAGGGTGCGAAGTAGGCGAAGTAGATGGAATCCGAGTCCGGAGTGCAGCGCCAGCTCAGCGCCTGGCCGTCAAAAGCCGTTCCGACGCGAAACCATTGCTCCAGGTCCGTCGACGCCGCCACGCCGTAGTTCTCGAAACCTTTCGGGTACGACATGTCACCGGCGTTCTCGAGAGTGATCGTGCAAGCCTCGCCCCGCACATCGCAAAGCTGGAAGTAGAACCACTGGCCGTGGCGCCCGCCTTCGTCCATCCGGACTCTCAGTCGAATATCCGAGGGCGATTCGGCGGATTGGACGTCTATGTTGCCGCCGTCGAACTGGTCGTTGATGTGCATGGTGTCTCCCTTAGTTCAGGAACTCTTACCACAACTCGCACGTGAATGAACAAACCCCTTCCCCTTGACATTCGACAAAAGAGACTTGTAGATTGTCGACATGAAGTCAAACGCAGATCTCTTACAAGGCACGTTGGATTTGCTGGTACTGCACATCCTGAGCGGCGGGCAGCAGCACGGTTGGGGTGTTGCCCAGGCATTGAAAGATCGATCCCAGGATCGGCTGATCGTTACTCAGGGATCACTGTATCCGGCGCTGCACCGGCTCGAAAGAGAAGGATGGATCAAGTCGGAATGGGGATTGTCGGATAACAACCGGCGCGCGAAGTTCTATCGCCTGAGCCCCGCCGGAAAACGCCAGCTCGAGCTGGAAACGGATCGCTGGCGACGTTATACCGCGGGCGTCGACCTGGTGCTCTCCGGAGCGCCAGGGTGAAGACCTGGTTTTCCCGGCGAGACATCGATCGTGAGCTGGAAGACGAAATCCAGTTTCACCTCTCGCTCGAAACAGAGGCCAACCGGCGGCGTGGTATGTCCCAGGCGGATGCAGAGAGGCAGGCGCGTATCGACTTCGGCCCGATCGAATCAGTGCGGGAAGAAATGCGAGCCCAGGCTCGTACCTACTGGATTCGTGAACGGCTGAAGGAACTGCGTTACGGCTGGAGACAGCTCCTGCGCTCACCAAGTTACGGACTGACACTCGTCGGCATCTTGACCGCCGGCATTGGTTTGAGCGTTGCGGTGCTTACGGTCGCCCACCAGATTCTGTTGGCGCCCCTTAGCTACGCGGATGCCGGCCGTGTCGTCATCCTGCAGGAGGTCAACGCAGACCAGCGTCTGGAACCCGAAGATGCTTCACCCGGCAACTTTTTCGATTGGGTCGATATGCAGTCGGGATTCTCCCACCTCGGTGCGTCGGCGCCGTACGGTCTGGACCTGCGGTCCGGGGATCGCCTGATCTCGCTCGAAACATCCCGTGTCTCCCGCCACTATCTCCCTGCACTCGGTGCCCGGATGGCTGCCGGCCGGCCCTTCGATGCGCTGCACTACGAGGCGGGCGCCGAACCAGCCGTTATCTTGTCGTGGGAATCATGGCAGACGCGCTTCGACGGCGCCGACGGCCTCGTCGGTTCGACCGTCGAATTGGATGGCCAACCGGTTCGCGTTGTCGGCATACTCAATGAACGTACGCCCGACCTCCGTGGCGCAGAGCTGCTCATCCCGCTGAACATGAGCCCCGGCGAAGCGTCGGGACGCTCAGGAAACTATCTGTCCGTTGTCGGCAGGCTTCAGGACGGTGTCGCGATCGACGATGCCAACGAGGACATGCAGGCAATTGCCCTGGCGATTGCCGCAACCCATCCGACGACAAACAGTGGCTGGAGCGTGCGGCTGACGTCGTTGCGTGAACACCTGCTGGGGCGCGAAACCGGCATCGTGACGGCCCTGCTGGTGTCCTGCCTGCTATTGCTGGGGATTGTGTTCGCCAATCTCAGCACTCTCGCGATGGCGAAAGGTCTGGCACGTGCTCCGGAGCTCGCGATCCGCTATTCGCTGGGTGCCGATCGTCGTGTACTCATTCGCCAATTGGCCATCGAGAACCTTGTCCCGGTAGTGATCAGCCTGGTACTCGGTGCCGCGTTGGCATGGAGTATCCTGAACATACTGGCACGTTACGCGCCCCCATCTCTGTCGGATCTGAGTCACTACGATTTTGGCCCGACCCTCGCCGGGGGTTTGACCGTTCTTGCGTTGATCACGACACTGGTATCGGTGGTCCTTCCTGCGGTCCGGCTGACCAGCCGCGATCTCGCGAGCGCCATGCGGATTTCGGGCGGCCGTTCGACGCGGTCGCGGCAGAACATTCGAGTACAACAAGCACTCATTGCACTGCAGGTCTGTCTGACGATGGTGCTCATCGCGGGATCCGGCTTGCTCTATCAGAGCCTGCAGAAACTGCTGGACACGGACCTCGGTTTTTCCCATTACGGCCGCGTAACCGCAGAGCTGTTCACCTACGGCCTGCACCCCGACGCTGCATCGCGCAGCGCTTTCGCGCAGTCGCTCATCGACGAGCTGGGCAACCGACCGGAATTCGAGGCGGTTGCGACGGCCAGCGCGATGCCGCTAACCCCGGCTCTGTATTCGCGCGAAGGTGTCGAAGTGATAGGCGGCGACGTCGGTGACGGGTTGCGTGCCTCTGCGAATTCCGTATCGACGCAGTATTTCGACGTACTCGACATCCCGTTGCAGCGCGGACGGATCTTCGGTCCCGAAGATGACTTCGACTCACAGCGAGTTGCGATAGTCAGCGAACAGTTCGTTAAACGCTTCTTCAAAGGTGCATCGCCGCTGGGTGAGCGTTTGCGATTCGGCGTTCTGGGCCCACCGCGGGAGTGGACCATCGTGGGCGTCGTCGGCGATATCCTCGACGCGGGGCCCGCCACACCGCCCCAACCGATCGTCTACGTGCCCAATGCGCAGGCAAGGATCGGCGGCATGTCGATCATCGCGAAGACCAACGGCCCCGTCGATAACGCAACGGAACTACTCGAGAACGAAATCTGGCGGATTTCGCCCGCGCAATCCCTGTCGTCCAGCGGCGTCCTGACGGACGCTGTTGAAAAAGCTTTGCAAGCCGCACGCTTCGTACTGACGTTGCTGTCGGTTTTCGCTGCGACGGCAGTCGGCATAGCCGTGATCGGCTTGTACGGAACGACATCGTATTTCGTGCGGCGGCGCAAACGAGAAACGACGATTCGCGTCGCACTCGGCCTTACACCGCTGCGCGCGCTCATGTGGGTGCAGTCACAAACGCTGGCGGCATGCCTGATCGGCATCCTGATCGGCGGAGGTGTTCTGCTGATGGGTATGGTCTGGCTGCAGGCACTCGTGTACACAACGTCGATTCGCGATCCCTTCGTGATCCTAGGTAGCGCTGCCGTCATTTTCGTACTCGCCGTACTCGCGGCGGCGCCCTCGTCGATCCGCTCCGCAAACACCGACCCGTCGCTGGCGTTGCGACAGGACTAGCGCTCGTGCCGGAGAAGGATTGGAACATGGATCGCCCGATCGAAGACGTCCCGCGCTGGCGTCCTCACCTGCGTTGGCTCCTGGTGACGGGGATAGTGGCGATTGGTCTGACACTCGCTGCGATGAGCGGCAAGAGACTGTGGTCGACCGGCGGTGCCGTCGCAGGCGATTCGGCCTGGATTGGCGCCGTTGAGCACGGCAGTCTGGTCTGGGACGTTGCGGCCGCGGGCTCATTGAGCCCGGCGAATACGCGCGTCGTATCGGCACTCGTTGCGGGAAGCGTCATCGAGATACACCGCGATGTCGGCGACGAGCTGAAACCGGGAACACCAATTGCCACCGTGGACAATGTCACGGAGCGCCGGCGTCTGCTCGAAATGGAGCAGGAGCTCCGAGTCGCGCAGGCAGCACTGACCGAACTTCAAAGGGAGCTGCAATCCCGCGAACTGGAACAGCAGAAGCTCTACAAGGAAATGGCGTTCGAATTGAACGACGCACGTCGCCGGGCGGAAGCGACGGAGTCGCTTCCCGCGGGCGTGATTCCCGAACTCGAGGTCCTGCGCCTTGCCGAACGTGCGGAAGCGCTGGAAACGCTTTTGCAGGTCGAAAGCCGCCGCGCCGAGGCAGTCACAGGCTCTGCGAATGCCCAGATTGAACAACAGGAAACCCGCGTCGAGCAGCTGGCGAAATTGAAAGAGTTTCAACAGCAGGTCGTAGATTCGCTGTCGATTCAAAGTCCGGTAGACGGTGTATTGAAAAACTTGCCTATTGAAACCGGCGAGTGGCTGACCGAAGGCACCGTAATCGCCGAGATCGTCGAACCGGGCGAACTGGTGGCGCGACTGAGCGTTCCCGAGAGCGCCGCCGCTTCGCTGCGACTCGGGCTGCCTGCGCGCCTGAACGCCCGGGGCATTGATTTGTCCGGTCACGTCAGTCGGATCGACCCGGCCGTCACCAGCGGCACCATTACGGTAGACGTCGAGCTGGCATCCGCCCCGGACACGTTGCGGGCAGACCTGAGTGTTCAGGGCTTTATCGAGCTGCAACGTATCGACGACATCGTCCATATGGCACGGCCCGTCGGCGTTGGTGAGCACTCGACGGCGCAGTTGCATCGACGGATGGAGAACGGGGACACCGAAGCAGTAAACGTTCAGTTCGGACTGTCCGCCGGCGATCGCATTCAGGTGCTTGACGGCCTGGATGCCGGCGACCAGGTCGTCCTTTCCCTTTCATCGGGCGCACGACAACAAGACAGCTTCGCTAGCTCCCGATAGTGGCGTGTTTGAAGAGGTAAGAATAATGAATTCCCGACGAAACATGATTTCTCTGGTTGACGCGGTCCGCGAGTTCTCGACCAGCACGATCAGAACGAGCGCCCTGGATCGTGTCTCGCTGGACGTCGAGAGCGGCGAATTTCTTGCCATCGCCGGGCCTTCGGGCGGCGGCAAGACGACGCTCTTGTCGGTATTGGGCCTGCTCGACCCGATCGACTCCGGCCGTTACGTGCTGGACGGCAACGACACCTCGAAGCTGAGCGCTACGCAGCGCGCACTGATCAGAAACCGCAAAATCGGGTTCGTCTTTCAGTCTTTCAACTTGCTTGGCGATTTGACCGTGCGCGAGAACGTCGCGCTCCCGCTTTCGTACCGCGGAATGTC
Organism: Woeseiaceae bacterium; assembly: GCA_028277265.1. Taxonomy (GTDB): domain Bacteria; phylum Pseudomonadota; class Gammaproteobacteria; order Steroidobacterales; family Woeseiaceae; genus UBA1847. The sequence goes on from JANQGP010000082.1 coordinate 6,385, forward strand.
GGAGAAAATGCGGGATCTTAGGGTTCGGGAAGCGGTCGAGCGCGTCGGAATGGATCATCGGACCGACCACTATCCGTCACAGCTGTCGGGCGGCCAGCAACAACGCGTTGCCGTTGCTCGCGCGATTGCTGGAAACCCGTCATTGTTGCTCGCCGATGAGCCCACGGGGAATCTCGATATGGAGAGCGGTGAGGAAGTGCTGGACTTGCTTTCGGAGCTTCATGAAACGGGGTCGACCATAGTGATCGTCACCCATGACCCGGCCTGTGCTCGCCGC
>JANQGP010000106.1 GCA_028277265.1 Woeseiaceae bacterium
CGCCGACATCGATTCCGAGTACCTCAGCCATGCCTCACGTTACCACGTCGAGATCACAAGATAGCGGGATTCGTGAAGACCGGCCTCGGGCGGGATTTAACTGCCTGTCTGACGGGATTTTCTGACGAGCAATCGCCTGCCCGCGAAATCGATGATGAAGTCGCGATCGCGGAACAAGTCGATGCCCGCAATCGCCGCCGGACGCTCGTGAAGATTAAGCACCTCGAACACTGCAAAGTCGGCGACGAGAAAGCTGCGTTGATGCCAGACCTGGTCGCCGATCCGCACCTCCCGGACCAGGAGCTCGGTTGCGACAACCGTCGGGCCGGTTGCTCCCGTCACGCCGCCGGTCTCGCTTCGTCGCATGCGCGCACCGACGGTTCTTGCGGCACGGCGGTTCATCAGGCTGACGTCAGCGCCGATGTCCAGGATCGCCGGTACTCGTTTGCCTGCGATGATGATGTCGAACACGAGAACCATCGCACCGCTCTGGCCGAGATGCATCTCGTACAGCGGTGCCGACGCCCAGCCACGAAATCCCCGTCCTGCAAGCATGTCCTTCGGATAGAGGCGCACGGCACGATCGTCGGCGAAGCATGCAACCGCGTACTGGCCAAGGAAGTCCGCGCCTAGGAGACCGTCCATAAGACTTGCGAGCGGTAAGCTGTCGGGGAGCACGGCGAGCATCGGCGGCGACCAGTCGATATCGCCTACGGTGATCCGCTCGGCCGTGGCGACGGGGTAGATTCCAGAGCCCGTCATGCCCTGGAGCACCACCTGTTTTCCTCTGATCGTCTCGACCTCGGCGGCATCGGCGACCGATTCGATCAGGACCGAGATACTGGCCGCTGAATCCAGCGCGAGCCGGAACGGGCCTTCGCCGTTCACGGTCGCATCGACGAGCAGATGCTTCGAGGACCGGTCCTGACGCGGGATGACGGCGAGAGCGCCGTCTTTTTCCAGCACGAGTTCGGCCGCACAGCCCGTGATGAGCGGCACGAGGACCAGCCAGACAAGGCGTGTTTTCATGTCCCAATCAGAGCATGTGGCGGAATCCCGGGCAATCCGGGAGAATGCTGATCAAATGGCTTTACCTTGGGAAGGCGGATCAACAAGGAGTTCGCCGCACCGCGGCATCCCGGACCCGGCAGCGCAGACACGTGCCGCCGGACCGATGCCGCATCAGAAGAACGCGTGCAATTCCACGAAACCCGTTTCCCGATTGGCGCCATTTGTTTCCGGCGGCCCATCATTTGCGCGCACGCCGAACCGCGCCTGCACGTAGGGGTACGGGGTGAGCTCGTAGAGCAGGCTCCAGCGGATCTGATGATCCTCGCTCGTATCGGTATCCGGATCGAGATACTCGTAGCTGAGTTTGAGATTGTGGCCACGCCGCAGCCGCCAATTGACCTCGGCAATACCTGCGATGCCGTCCAGGTCGGCGGCGCCCGTCACTTCGTCGCGTATCACATCGATCTCGAAAAGCCATACCGCATTGCCGGTCTTCAATCCGCCGAACAGATTCGCCATGCTTCGGTCGCCGCCGTCGGCATTGTTGTGGTTGATGCTTGCGCCGATACGCCAGCGCGGCGTTGCGTAACTGGTGACGGCACTCAGCTGTTTGCCGTCGTCGATCTCGGAGCCACCGCCGCTGCCGTTGGTGAGAGACAACGCGTTCGACCAGCGGCCGCTTTCGTAGCCCAGCTGCACACCACGATCGGGGTTGGTGAAGTTAATGCCCGTTGCGCGCCGGACGAACGCGGTGTCATCCTGCAGCCGGAGTCCATAGGGCAGATAAAACTGCCCCGCCGTTACGTGGAACCGCTTGCCCCTGAGCTTGACGTAGGCCTCGCGATTGATACTCGAACTCGGCGCAATCTGCTGGTCGACGTACAGAAGGGCTCTGCCCTCGTACAACGACGCCTCGACATAGACTGTTCCGCGCGTGATATCGAATGCCGAATTGTCCCCGGCCTCGTCAACGTATTCGTATCGACCGCGCAGATTTGCACCCACGGACAGCCAGTTGTTGACTTGCCCATTCCAGAGCCTGTCGGCGTTCCGAACGACATTCGCAGGTAGCTCCGTCTGGGCAAAGACGTTGCCGTAGGCATTTCGCATGCCGCCTCCGGATTCGTGCGAGTGGCAAGCCGAGCAGTGCAGTCCCTTGTCGATCGCCAAGTACGGTTCAGCGTTTGCCATTCCCGGGCAGGCGAAAACGATTGCGGCGACGACCAGAGGGACAAGCCGTTGCCGGGTTGTCCCCCGGCTCATGGATTGGCACCGTCCGCAATCCACTGCCTGATGTCGTCGATAACTGCCTGGTCGAGCGGGGCTCCGCCAAAGGGCATCCGGTTACCGACGGCAGCGGTGCCTTCGAGTTTCTGAATCAGATAACTGTTATCGGGATCGCCCGGCGATACGCGGGACAATGACGGTACCTGCGTGCTCGCGACGTTCACGAGATTCGCGAAAGCGTTGCCGTCCTCGAGATTCAGGCCCTGGGGCGGCGTGCCGCCACTATGGCATCCGGATGTCGCGCAGGTCGGCGTGAATACGTTCGACTGGATTGCAGCGAGCGTTGCGCCGCTGGCGGGGGAATCCACGACGAACGTGGCCTCGAAGTCGCCGCCCTGGGTGCCGTCACCCGATGGGAAGCTGCCAGAGAACTCGCCGTCGAGTGCGTTGGCATCGATATCGAGAATGATGGACGCTCCGTCGCCCAACAGCTGCACGCGGTACGTATCGTCGGGGAGGGTTAGGCCGGACAGGTCCATGGTCGCACTCATCGGCGTCATTGCCGGTGTCGTGATGGCCGTGGCCGTGATGGGTACGTCATTCGCATCGCCGAACGCACCGTCTCCGCCACTGGCCGTCAACAGGAACGTCATGGCATTGACCGTCGAAGCATCGAGCTCCCGATCGAACATCGCGATAATCTCGGCCGGGGCGGCGGCAATGGAGGCGCCGGGAACGGGCGACAGGGACGTAACGCGAATCGGTGCGGACGACGGCGCGCGGTCGTCCAGGGCGCCGTTGGTGATCCACTGGCGTATCGCGCCGATCGTTGCCTGGGGCAGCGGCGAACCGTTCAGGGGCATGCGCTGACCGACACCGGCCGTGCCCTCGATTTTCTGGATCAGGTAGCTGTTGTCAGGATCGCCCGGCGCGACGCGTTTTATCGAAGGAACCTGGCTGCTGTCGACGTCAACCAGCAACGCGAAGCTGTTTGCTTCGTCGAGTCGCAGACCTTGCGGCGCGCCGGCGCCCTGGTGACAGCCAGATGTCGCACAGGTTGGCGTGAATACGCCAGCCTGGATCTCCGAGAAGATCGGATTGATGACCGTCGGGGGCGGCGGGTTGCCGGTCGCGCCGCCGCTACCGCCACTGCACGCGGTCAGGGCAAACAGCGGTATCAGCGTCGAGAGTGTCTGAGGTCGTGCGGGTGAACGGAAGCTATGCATGGTCTCGCGCCTCGGATGTTTGTGAGTCATCACGTGAGTCGCGGTCAGCACGCGGAAAGGTTCACCGGGGCCAGCTAGAATATTGGTATTGAACCTTTTCCGCGTTTCGAGCGACTTACTGGGTATCAGAGTGTGAGATGCACGGATCTGGACGGTGCAATGACGAACCGGCGGCTCGATCGAACGCAGCATGATTCGGACGCGGATGAAGCGGGGCTGCTGCGCGAGGTCGTCGAGGGCGATCGGGATGCGCTTGCGGCGCTGTATCGCCTCTACCACACGCCGCTGTTCCGGTTTGCGTTCCGCCTGACGAACTCGTACGGCACGGCGGAAGAGCTGGTTAATGACGTCATGCTGGCCGTCTGGAAGAACGCACATCAGTTTCGTCATGGCTCGAAGGTTTCCACCTGGATTTTCGGGATCGCCTACCGCCAGTGCATGTCGTGCCTGCGGCGAAAGCGCGTCACGATCGTGCCGGACGTCAGGATCGATCAGATAGCCGACAGCGCCCGCGACGCAATCGAGGACAGCCAGTGGATCGAGCGAGGACTCGCTGAACTCCCGGACGAGCAGCGCGTTAGCATGTTGCTCGTGTTTTACCTTGGTTGTTCGTATGGCGAGGTTGCGGAAATCACCGGATGCAAGGAAGCGACGGTGAAGACGCGCATGTTCCACGCGCGGCGGAAGTTGCGGTCGAACCTGCCGTCGCTGGCAGATCCGGTCAATCGAGAGGTGAAGTCGTGAATCAAGCAGGGCGAGCGCGTGACCATCGGGCAGTCGAACTTCTGTTGCCGTGGTACGTCAACGAGACGCTGGAGGAGCACGAGGTTCAGTCAGTGGAAGCGCATTTGCAGCACTGTGCCGATTGCCGGAACGCGCTGCGCGAGCTGAACGCGTTGTCAGGCGCAATCAAGAGAACGTCGGCGACGCCGCTGGTTCCCGATGCGCCGGTCGACGCGTTTCTCAAGTCGCTCGACGAGGCTCAACCGCAACGCAGGCCGGCCTGGTACAACAATTGGTCAGCGATTGCGGCGTCGTTACTTGCCCTGGTCGCGGCTGGCGTTCTTTACGTCGCACTCGACCGCCCCATTGCCAACCCGGATTTCCGGACCGTGACGCAAGCGGAAGGCGTGCAGATCTCATATGTGTTCGAAGTCGAGTATTCGGGTGACGTCGAGCAGAGCCGTCGCGCGCTGGCCGAGACGCTGCCCGGCGCCATGCTGATGCAGTCGAGCGGCGAGGACCGGATCATTGTGACTATGGACTCCAGGACCGTCTCTGAACTGGATGCGTTCGCCGCGTCGCTGCAACGCATTGACGGTATCGCCCGCGTCGCGCTGGTGGGTGTCCAGCTGCCCGTCGACTGACGATGTCGATGCGTCTGACAGTCTGGCTCGCGCTGGTTTTGCTTCCCTGGCAAGCGGCGACGGCGCAGGACTCGACGCAACGAATACTGGTCGTCTTTGCCTCCGAGGCGACCGCCTACCGGTCGGCCGGATTTCAACCCGCTTATCGTGCCCGCAAGCGTTATACGTTGCCCCCAATCGTCCGGCGCAACGCGCATGACGTTGCCGCCGAGTTCAACCTGGAGGAAATCGAAGGTTGGCCATTGAAGTCACTGGCGGCCTACTGCTATGTGTTCGAAGTCGGGGACGGAAACGTTTCGGACGTTATCGCCAGGCTGGCCAACGATCCACGCGTCGAAGACGCGCAGCCGCTCAATACCTTCGTGACACAGTCGACAGTCGCGGCGACGTACGATGATACCTACGCGGGTATGCAGCACAGCTTGAACGCACTTGAGCTCGCCACCGCCCACCAGGTATCGCGCGGAAAGAATGTTCGCGTCGCAATTGTCGACAGCGACGTCGATGCGCAGCACGAGGACTTCGGGCGAGACCTGCGGCGCAGCCGGTTCGTTGACTTGTCGAGCCACGAGAGCGACCGGCGCCACGGAACCGCGGTCGCCAGTGTGATCGGTGCGCGCGCCAACAACGCTCGCGGCATGGTCGGTATCGCACCGGACGCCAAACTCGAGATTGCCGAGGCGTGCTGGCACGATCGCAGAAGCGAACGCGCCATCTGCGATTCGTTTTCTCTCGCAAAGGCGCTGGACGCGATGATCGACAAGCCACCGGACGTCATCAATCTGAGCCTGGCGGGACCCGAAGACGATTTGTTGCGGAAGATTCTCCGCAGGTTGATTGCGGCCGGTTCCGTCGTGGTCGCCGCGGCGCCCAACGCCGGCGCGCCGGGCGGACGGTTCCCGGCAAGCATGGCTGGCGTGATTGCCGCTGCGCAGACTGATGCGGCTAAAGACGGGCCGACGGATGATCGCGTGTTCGCGCCCGGCGACGGGATTCTCGTCGCCTTGCCCAGCAACGAGTACGGTTTCGAGTCCGGCAGTTCCCTCGCGGCGGCGCATGTTTCCGGTGTTGTCGCATTGCTCCGATCGGTGAGCGAGGATCTTCGCGCGGACAAAGTCATCGAATTGCTGAATGAGGCGCAGTCGGCGAGGGACCCCGAGCGCCCGGTTCTCAGCGCATGTCGCGCCATGCAACTATTGGAATTCGCGGTCTCCTGCCGGTAACTGCCCTATCGGAAGTCCCATCTCAGGCTGATCGAAGCACGTGTACCGACACGGTCCTCTTCGCCGATGAAGGGCATCGACTCGACGGCGTTGTGCACCCGGACGTCGACGGCGGCTCGCGAGAACGTTCGGGTCAGGCCCAATTGCGAGTAGACGGAGTCGTATCGAGTCTGCGCATCCAGGCGCTGGTATCCGACGCCGGCGCTCACAGCCCAGGCTGCCCCGAGCGGCCATTCGGCAAAGACGTCGATGTTGTGCGTTTCCCACCCGGAGTCATAGAGATCCGGCGAATAGGCGTATTCGAGCCAGTAGGTGTCGTCGATTCCCAGGGACACCAGCGCTTCGTGGTTGTCGTAGTCGACAGGGCCATCCGAGTCGGGGTATCGATAGGCCACCGCGGTCAGGGTCGCGCGAAGTC
>JANQGP010000123.1 GCA_028277265.1 Woeseiaceae bacterium
GGCGAGTTCCTGGTCTCCATGGAGCAGTGGGAGCGGCTCGGGTCCGACCATAAGCGCGTTATCGAAGCCGAGGTACGAGCGATGAGCGCAAAGGCGAGCGCACATTTCCGCTATCGCGATTTTCTACACATGGACGAGTTCACAACGGAAATGGGCAAGTCCATCAGCACCGCGAACGAAGACGTCATGGCGCTGCTTCGCCAGAAGTCCATGGAGGTCGTGGACGAGTACTCGGCGGAAGATCCGGAACACTGTGGCCGGGTTGGCGAGTTGCTTCATGAGTTCATGAGGATGACGGGCCGCACCTAAACCGCGAGAAAGGGGGCAAAGGCCCCCTTTTAGCACGGACCAATCGGGAGGCACAGCGGCGCCTGCTGTGCGGTCCGCAGGTCATCGAGGCGCGTTGCCATGCCCGTCTTGCTGCAAGCACAGGCACCGCGCAGACTTGGCCCGCGTGCTTATTAAAGCAGTCGAACAGCCGAGCGGCCTCCATCTAGATCTTCGTCACAGCCATCTCTTGAAGTCGCTTGAGGAGCCAGTGACCGGCCGGGCCGAGGTGCCGGACTTGCGACCACACGACATCGATACCCTGCAAGACGTCCGCTTTCTCGAAAGACAGCTCCAAGGCAACGAGCCTGTTCGATGCCAGCTCGTCATCGACGACAGCTTTGTTCAGCCTCGCCCAACCGATCCCGGCGCAAACGAGATCGACCGTCACATGAGGGCTTTCGAGAAGCCAGACACGGGGACTGAGCCGGCGCTGCAGGTAGCTATCGTCGTCGGGGTTTCGACTGTGCGGAATGAGTTGCCGAAACTGCCGCAACGTCGGCTCGGTGAGCGGCTGCAGCTCAACGAGCGGATGATCCGGGCTGCACACCGTGAGCAGTTGCGAATGCCCTATTCCCCGAAAGTGGAACCCACGCGGCAGGGTTTCAGGTGCGATCATGACACCGATGTCGGCACGCCCTTCCCGCACGAGCTGTCCGACGTCGCCGCTGCCCGGGTCCAACAGCTCGAGGGTGATGTAGGGAAAGGCGTCTTCGAAATCCGAGAGAATCGGAAGCATGGACAGCGACCAGACGCTTTGCTCGATCGCCAGGCAAAGGTGGTTCTCCGAGCTTAAGCCAAGGGACGTCGCATGCGCCGCAAACTCCCGATGACTTCTGAGGATGTACTCCGCGTCGGGAAGTAGAGCCGACCCCGCCTTCGTCAGCGTCGGATTTCTCTTGCTGCGATCGAACAGCTCGAAGTCGATCTCGATTTCCAAGTTGATCACCGCACTGCTGATCGTCGACTGGGCTTTGCCCAGGTGACGCGCAGCCGCGGAGAAGGATCCCGTTCTTGCCGTGGCGACAAAGGCTTCGAGTTGTTCGATATTGGCCATTACTTCAACCTATCGACTGGACCGATGCTATTCAATTTTGAACTATAGGAAAATTCGCTATTTTGCCGCTGTTCTTCCCCTTTCCGGGAAGAGCCAAAGGTATCGAGCAAGCGGGTCGCGGGGTGTCCCAGGATCCAAGCCGCTACAGGCCGCATCTTTTGGTTTTGCCGTTGGGGAGGTCATGCGCATGACGCTTCGTGTCGCCGACACGTGGTTCGAAAGACGCCAAATCGACGCAGACGTCACCCTGTTGTGGGAGCCTCACGTCGTGCCGTTGGACCGATGCAATATCTGGCATATTCGAGGAAGAGACCGGGACCTGCTGATCGATTCCGGATTGGGTGTCTGCAGCCTGCGGCAAGCGGCATGCGATCTTTTCGAGCACCAGACGATCGCGTTGGCGACCCACTCTCACTACGACCATACCGGTTGCTTTCACGAGTTCGAGATACGGATCGCCCACGCCGCCGAAAGAGAGTCGTTCGTCGCGGACACAGCGAAGTCGCTCCGTGTCGACAGCCTTCCAGAGTCGTTTCGAAGCTATCTCGATCGGGTCGGATACGGTCTCAGCTCCGAGTACCTCATCACGGCGATCCCCGAGGCGGGCTTTCCCATAGAGTCGTGGCAACAGACCGGCGCGTCGCCCACCTGGCTGGTCGATGAGGGCGACATCATCGACTTGGGTGACAAGACGTTTGAAGTGCTTCATTTGCCAGGACACTCGCCCGGAAGCATCGGCCTCTGGGAGGCGCGCAGCGGCACGCTCTACTCCGGCGATGCGATCTACGACGGCCCGCTGCTCGACGAGCTGCCGGAGAGCGACATCGACGTCTACATCGCGACGATGCTGCGTCTTTTGACGCTTCCGGTGAATGTGGTTCACGCCGGGCATGACAGTTGTTTCGGTAGATCCCGGCTCGCCGAAATCGCCCTCGCCTATATCGAGTCGCGGAGCTGACGGTGTCCGAGAAGATCTTCATGCACTACGACGAGGCGGCCCTGGACCGCCAGTTCTGCATCGGTGTTCGCGATGAGTGGGACAAGTACGAGCCCGAATACATCCGTTCCTGCGCCAAGTCGCGGGAGATCTTCACGAACGCGCGCTACAGCATCCCATACGGCGAAAGCCCGAATGAGCGCTTGGACATCTTCCCCGCCCGCTCGCCGAATGCACCGGTGCTGATATTCGTGCATGGCGGCTATTGGCGCTCGGGGGATATGGCGCTT
>JANQGP010000448.1 GCA_028277265.1 Woeseiaceae bacterium
ATCCAGGTCATCAAGGAAGTCGTCATCGAAGAGCCGGAAGAGGAAGAAGGCCTCGAGGCTGTTGCCGAAGGCGAGGCCCCGGCCGAAGGCCCGGAGGACGAGCCGGCCGGCGACGAGCCCGAGAGCGAGTAACCTCGATTACAGGCTTTGCGAAAAGACCGCCGCCAGGCGGTCTTTTTGTACATGGATGTACTTATGCCGCGTAGGCCGTGGATGGCCGAGAGCGGCGTTGTTGGAAATTCGCTACCATGCTCGCGCCATGACCAAGCCCATCCGCATCATCGCCGGTCTCGGAAACCCCGAGGAGAAGTACGAGCGCACCCTGCACAACGCGGGCTTCTGGTTCGTGGATGAGCTGGCACGCAAGTACGGCGGCAGCTTTCGCTATGAAAAGAAGTTCGATGCCGACTACTGTCGCATCAACCTGCATGGCGAGGATGTCTGGCTGGTCAAGCCGCAGAGTTTCATGAACTGCAGCGGCCAGCCGATCCGGGGCATGCTCGACTACTACCGACTGCGAAGCAACGAGCTGCTCGTCGCGCACGACGAGATCGACCTGCCGCCCGGCACCGTGCGCCTGAAGGAAGGCGGCGGTCACGGCGGTCACAACGGACTCAGGGACATCATCAGGCACTGCGGCAACGATTTCCTGCGGCTGCGACTCGGCGTTGGCCACCCAGGCGAGAAACACAAGGTGACGAACTACGTCCTGAAACGCGGCTCGGCCGATGTCGAAGCGGCGGTCGAGCGCAACATCGATGACGCGATCGCGGTCATGCCCGAACTCGTGGACGGCAATGCCGGTGCCGCAATGAAGCAACTGCACACCAAAGACTGACAAGAAAATGGCAATTACCTGTGGCATCGTCGGCTTGCCCAACGTCGGCAAATCGACCCTGTTCAATGCGCTGACTGCGGCCGAGATCGCGGCCGAGAACTACCCGTTCTGCACGATCGAGCCCAACGTCGGCGTTGTGCCGGTGCCGGATACGCGTCTCGACGAAATCGCGGCCATCGTCAAGCCGGCGAAGATCGTCCCGACGACGATGGAGTTCGTCGATATCGCGGGGCTCGTGGCCGGCGCGTCGAAAGGCGAGGGACTCGGTAACCAGTTCCTGGCCAACATCCGCGAGACGAATGCGATTGCGCACGTCGTGCGTTGCTTCGAGAACGACGACGTCACGCACGTCTCCGGCTCGATCCAGCCGATTGACGATATCGAGACGATCAACACCGAGCTGGCGCTGGCCGACCTCGAGTCGGTCGAGCGGCAACTCGACAAGGCGACGCGCAATGCCAAGACCGGCAAGAAGGAAGACATCGCGCACCGCGATGCGCTCGCCGGCATCAAGGCGCACCTGGACGAGGGGTTGCCCGTACGCTCGATGGACCTCAGCGACCTGCAGAAGGACATCCTGCGCAGCGTGCACCTGATCACGGCGAAGCCCGTCATGTATGTCGCCAATGTCGACGAAGACGGTTTCGTCGACAATCCGCACTTACAAGCGGTCGAGGAATACGCCGCGAACGAGCGTGCCGAAGTCGTGGCAATCTGCGCCGCGATCGAAGCAGAGATTGCCGTGCTCGACGAAGACGACAAGGTCGAATTCTTGGCCGACTTCGGCGCCAAAGAGCCGGGCCTGAACCGGGTCATCCGGCATGGCTACAATCTCCTCGGCCTGCAGACCTTCTTCACGTCAGGTCCGAAAGAAGTCCGTGCCTGGACGACGAAGATCGGCGCGACCGCGCCGCAGGCGGCGGGCGAGATCCACACCGACTTCGAGAAAGGCTTCATTCGCGCCGAGACGATCAGCTTCGCCGACTTCGTCGAACTCGGCGGTGAGCATGGCGCCAGGGATGCCGGCAAGCTCCGCCTTGAAGGGAAGGACTACATCGTGCAGGAAGGCGACATCATGCACTTTCGCTTCAATGTCTGAAAATAAAGGGACGGTATACCTGTTTCCCGGCAGCGGGAAACAGGTATACCGTCCCTCTATTTTCAAACAAGGTTGCTCGTGAAGATGTCTTCGAGGTCGTGCTCCAGCTGACGGTTTCTCGACCACCATTGCGCTGCTGAAAACCGCAGGCCGTCGACGACCAGACCTGTAAGCAGGACGATGCCGAAGAACCTCGCGGTTTCCGCGGTCGACATGCCCGTACCGGCTGCGAGCCCCAGGTAGGTCCTGACAGCGTCGATTTCCAGCAGGATCTCGGTGGCCGCGGCGCCCGCCACGAATGCGATCGTGACCGCGAAGAGTCTGAGTAATTGTCGAGTCATGACGACGTTCCTCACTGCGTTTTGCCCAAACGTATATACATTATATATCAATAAGACATGCAAATGCTATATCTTATTAACAAAATGTTACGG
>JANQGP010000427.1 GCA_028277265.1 Woeseiaceae bacterium
TACGCTCTTCGTGGACTACTCCGGCAGCAACCGGACCCAGGGCGTCTACTTCGACGACCTGAACCTTTGCGCGCTGAACGAAGGCGACGACTCCTGCGACCCGGAGTAGCTCTCAGGCATCGACGATCGCCATACCCTGCTCATCGTAGCGGTCCCCCGTGACCCGGTCGGCGAGTTGATCGAGCGCGGCTTGCTCGTCGCCGGATAGCTGTACCTCGTAGGCACCGAGATTCGTTTTCAGGTTCTCGAGTTTCGTTGTGCCGGGAATCGTCATGACGTGCTCACCACGTCCAATCACCCATGTGTAGTGGTCGACTGCGACTCTAGCACGGGCGTCTTTCCCGGATATTACGTGGACGAGGCTACGCAATGCCCCCCGGCGATGATGGCTGCAGGCCGCGCGCCGTGACGCGATAGATCGGGGTGTTTTTTGCGATCAGGATGTCCTCGATCTCTGCGTAGAGTCTCGCGTAACGGTAGAACGGGACGCGCGGGAACAGATGGTGAACGGTGTGGTAGTTCTGGAACAGCCACAGCCACGTGAGCACGGTACCCAGCGGTCCGCGGCGAACGATCGTGGACGTGTCGACGTAGCGGCCCATCTGCTCGTGCGGACGGTGAACGATGTAGGCAAACAGGTACAGGAGGATCATCACGCCGATCAGCCACGCCAGGCCGAACAAGAGCAGTCCCTCCAGCCAGTAGCCCGAGGCGAACACGGCCAGCCTCGGCGTCATGGCCGCGACGACCTCCAGGCACAGCACGGCGTTCTGCCGAGCCGGCGCACGCTGCCAACGGTACCTGAAGTAGTGCGCGAACTGACCGAACACGATTCTTGCGGCAGCTATTGCGGCACCGGGTACCGAATTGCGCATACCCGCGACGGGGTAGTCCGGGTCCTTTTCCGGATCGTTCGTATACCGATGGTGGTCCAGGTGTTCATGGCGGTGCGCCGTCAGCGGGATCATAAGTATCCAGGCTGCCATGTAGCCGAACGCATTGTTTAGCCAGCGAAGGGAACGGTGATTGCCGCTGATCGAGCTATGCACTGCATCGTGCGCCACGGTATAGACCGCGTAGGTCAGGACGGCGACGACAGGGACAGCCACCCAGAGTGAGAGCACCCCCGCAATCGCCGCCCCGACCGTCGCAAGGTAGCCCGACCCGACGACGAGACCCAGGATCACGGTCGGCCACGCGACCTGCGACATGTGCCGCCTCGCGCAGGCGAGCGCTTTTTGATCGAGTACGTCGGATTCTGTCACTGCACTGTATCCCGGAACTGGCTATCGTTGACGCAACGATAGTCAGGCCGCATCAAGGAATTGAGCGCAGATATCGCCAATACAGTGTCATTTTTCGCCATTATCGGTTATTTTGGACCGATGAACGTCATCAGCCCCGTCTACGCCCGCCTTGTGCTTCGCGAGCTCGAACGACGGGAGATCGACCCTGCGCCCCTGTTCGCCGAAACGCTCGTCGACCGTCACCATCTTCTGCAAGGCGGGGATATCGCCATGGAGGACTTCCTGCGCATTCTGCGTACCGGAGACCGGCTTCTCGGAGAGGAATCGCTTGGCTTCGTCCTGGGGAGACAGCTCCACGTTCTCGCCATGGGCCCGGTAGGAACCGCGCTCGCTTCGGCACCGCATCTGCGTGCCGGCCTGCAGGCACTCGAGAGCTTCACCCGCCTGCATGCCACCTATGTCGACATCGACGCTCGGTCCACCCTGCAGGGGATTACCGTGAGAATCCTCTATCAGCACGACACGGGCGACGTCGAGCGCTTCCACACGCAAACCGCAATGCTGATGCTGCAACAATACGTCGAGATTCTGACCGGAGAACCGGTCGATGACGTCCGATTCAGACTGACGATCACGGAACCTGATGACAAAGCGGTGTATACGAGCCTGTTGCACGGAGAGGTTCGCTTCGATGCCGATGCGAACGAGATGGACATTCCGCATCGATGGCTCGATCGGCCCTCCCCGTTCTTTCATCCCGAGATCTGGCGCCAGGCGAAGCACTCACTGTCGCGGGAGTTGAAGAGCCTGGTTGAAACCGAGGACGCGCCTTTCCGGAACCATATCGCCGGTCTGTTGCGGACCAGCGAGCCTCCGTTGCCGGACCTCGCCGACGTCGCATCCGATCTCAGTGTTTCCCAGCGTACGCTCAATCGCCGCCTGCAAGCGGAGAACACGAGTTTTCGACGACTCAAGTCCGAGGCTATGGCCCGTTGGGCAAAGCGATACCTGCGCGAAACCGAACACAGCGTTGAAGCGATAGCCGAAGAACTCGGTTACACGGACACGGCGAACTTCCGACGCGCGTTCCGCAAAAGCGTCGGTTGCTCGCCGGTCGAGTACCGGGGCGGCGCACTCAATTAGCCTGTTCGTTACCCGCCGTTTTGCCTGCAGACCCCGCTAGACTGGCCGAGGTAGCGGCGGCAACCTCACGCCACTGCATCGCCGCAACCTGACCTTGCCGTGCATAGTCCGCAGCCTCGCCGAGGACCCGGGCCGCCTCCTGCGGCGCATGGAAGCCCATCGAATTCTCGGCGGCGATGAAGTCGAGGCGCCACTGCGCCTTGCGCTGCATCTCGAGCGCCGGCTGCAG
>JANQGP010000172.1 GCA_028277265.1 Woeseiaceae bacterium
TTACCTCGCCACCAGACGAAGAAACGCTCGGGCAGCGTTTGTTCTCCGGTCGCCGGATTGAAGTACAGCCACTGATCGCTGTCGTGCACCTCGAGCCACGGTACGAGCGCTGCGTTGCGTTGCCGCCCGGACAGCGGCAAGCCGTGGACGACGCGCGCGGGTATGCGAGCGGCCGCGAGCAAGGTCGTTGCTATGCCGACGAACTCGGTTTCCGAGGCGACGCCCGACAATAACAGTTCCACGTTCGGGTCCGGCGACGGGTCGTTCAATCGTCGCAGCAACTCGGTTGTGAACGATGCCGTGTCGGCCGAGCGTTCGCGCACGTCCGCGACGAGTACGTCCACTGCCGTGTTGAGCGGCTCGTCGATCACCGGTCGCGGCGGGAACGGGGGAATCGTGTCGGATTCGTCGACGCCCGCATCTTCGTAGACGGAAACGCGGTAATAAACGGTCTGCGCGCCATCCGCCCGGCGAATCGTCCACTGCGCTTCGCGGCCGCCACTACCGTAGTTCAGGCTGAATCCGTAGCCTCGGGAAACGTTGTACTGGTTGAGCACGCTGAACCCGGGAGTCAACGTGGGCACATGAAGCTGAACCTTGATCGTGCCCGGGCCGCTGTCGAAGTGCACGGCCGACTCGATCGTCCAGACCGGCCGCTCCTGGTCCGCGCCCAGGGGAAAGCCGAGCACCTGCCACTTGTACAGGAAAACCGACAGACCAACGACGGTCAGCAACGCGGCAAGCACGTAGACGTATCGTTGCTTCATTGTTCCCCTCAGTCGGGCGTCAGTTAACGCCGAGCGCTACCTTGACGGCACGTTCTCTTATTGGGCCGCTGCGATTGAAAACCCGCATGCCGACCGTTCGTAATTCCCCGATAAGTGCAGAGTCTGTCGTAAACAGGCGATTGAGGCCAGTCATTAAATGCAGCATCGTGGCGTTTGCGCCTCTGCGCGCCCGCTCGTAGCGGCGCAACACGGGCCTGTCGCCGGGATGCCGGCCCTCTCGTATCGCCGACGCGACGACCGCCGCGAGCTTCGCCGCATCCTGCAGGCCGAGGTTGGCTCCCTGCCCTGCCAGCGGATGGATTGCGTGGGCGGCATCGCCGACGAGCGCCAGGTTCGGTAGCACATAGTGCTCGGCGTGGCGCGCGCAAATCGGGAATGCGCCTCGAGGGCCGGCGACCTTCAGCCTGCCGAGGACGCAATCGGACGCGTCGGAGAGCATGCGGCCGAGCTCATCGTCATCTGCCCGCAGTGCACGCTCCGCAATCGCCGGCGTCGTCGACCAGACGACGGAGACACGTCCGTCGTCGAGCGGCAGGATACCGAGCGGTCCTTCGCGAAGGAATCGTTGCCATGCAGTCGCCCGGTGTGGCCGCTCCGGTTGCAGGTGCGTCACGAGCGCCGTCTGCTCGTACGGCCATTCGCTTGTTTCGATACCGACTGCGGACCGCACGAACGAACGCGCCCCGTCAGCCGCGATGACCAGATCGGCATCAAGCATCGTGTCATCGGCAAGCTCGATGCGAAACTGCCGAGCGATTTTGCGGATCGCCCGTATCCGTGTTTCGAACCGCACGTCGACCGGCGCGTCATCCAGCGAATTCAATAACCCCTGCTGCAACAGTACGTTCTCCACGATGAAACCGAGCTGGGGCACCGCAAACTCCGCGGCATCGAAGTGCAGCCCGATCTTACTCTCGGGCGTATCGTTGGCATCCCAAACGTGCATCGCGTCGTAGGCGCAGGCCCGGGTGTCGGCAACGAAATCCCATGCACCCACCGAATCGAACATATCGGCCGTACCGGTCGCGATGGCCGAAACGCGCAACGCCATGTCATCGTCCGGCGAAAACACCGGACGCGGCGCCGCATCGACGAGCGTGATGTGCAGTGACGCGGACTGCGGTCCTCGCGCGAGCAGTGCAGCGGTCATCAGTCCGGTAACGCCGCCGCCGGCGACCACGATGTCGTAGCGGCGTCTCATTTCACGGGCACGCCGCGCGACAGTCGCGGCAGGTGACCGGCCAGTCCCATCGTGTGTTTCGCGAACACCGACCGGACGCCGGGAACGAGATCGAAGCCGAGCATGCCCACATTGCGCAACGCGCGCAGCGGCCGGCGACGACTGCCGAACAGCTTCACGAGGCCGTCGGTGAAGCGCACGAGCTTTCTCTGGTCGGCGCGGCGCCATTTCGCATAGCGTTCGAGGATCGCCACATTGCCCGGATCGAAATCGGTGTCGCCAGCCTGCGCATCGGCAATGCAATCTACGATCGCCGCGACGTCGCGCATGCCCAGATTGAAGCCCTGTGCCGAGACCGGGTGAAGGCCGTGCGCCGAATTCCCGATCAACACGCTGCGCGTCGCGGTCAGGCGCATCGCTTTGCTCAGGATCAGCGGGTAAGACGCGCGCCTGCCGACGCGGGAGAACTCGCCGAGGCGGTACCCGAACTCTCGCTGCAGTTCGGCCAGGAATTCCTGATCGTCAAGGCTCATCACGCGCTCGGCATCGCTTTCGGATACGGTCCAGACGAAACCGGCGCGGCCTTCGGTGATCGGCAGGAGGGCGAGCGGCCCCTGCTCCGTGAACCGTTCGTACGCGACGTTGTCGACCGGCTTCTCCGACAAGACGTTGCCGATGACGGCTCGCTGGCCATAGTGTTCCTTGCTCACCGCAATTCCCGCCAGCTCCCGAACCGTGGAATTTGCGCCGTCCGCGGCGACGAGCAAGGCGGCAGTCAATGAGGTCTCGTCGTTGTCACCGCGCGCCAGCGTGACGGTTGTTGCATCGGGCGCGAGGTCGACATCCGTGATGCGCGCGGGGCACAGCACATCGACATCCTTTTCACCGTCCAATGCTTCCTGAAGAACACCGCCAAGCACTCGGTTGACCACGACATAGCCGAGCGCCTCCACGCCCTGTTCGCCCGCGTCGATACGGGAGAACCCGAAGCGCCCCTGGTCGGATACGTGAATACTCGATATCGGGGTCGAGGCCGCGACGATCTCCGGCCAC
>JANQGP010000184.1 GCA_028277265.1 Woeseiaceae bacterium
AGGGAAGATGCGAGCCTGGCGTCACTCTACCTGATAGCGCTCGCACTCGGCATCTTCATCCTCTCGGCATCCGGCTCTGCCGTGCCCTTGAAGAGCTTCCTGTTCGGTTCGATCCTCGGCATTGGTGACGAGACGCTGATCCTGATCGGCGCGACGGCAACGATCACGCTCGTCTCATTCGCCATCATCCTGCGCCCGTTGATCGTGTCGACGATCGATCCGGTCTTCTACGAAAGCCAGACCCAACGCCCTGGCCTCGTCGGCCACTGGTTCATGTTCCTGGTCGTGTTGAACCTGATCGGTGCTTTCAAGGCGCTCGGCACTCTGATGGCCGTCGGCCTGATGGTCCTGCCGGCAACAGCCGCGCGCTACTGGGTCTCGACGATCACGTCCTATCTGGTTCTCACCTTCGTGCTCGCGCTGCTGAGCTCCTGGGCCGGGCTCATCATCTCCTTTTACGCGCCCGAGGTGCCGTCCGGCCCGGCGATCGTGCTCGTCGCGGGCGTCCTGTTCGTCCTCAGCCTCCTGTTCGGCCCGCAGGGCCTCAGGCTGACCTCCCAGATTCGCGCCGGCTCCGAGAGACCCGCGGATACGGCACCGGAGGCCGCCGAATAGGCCTTCATCCGTTCACCACCGACGTCCCAACATAGGAGTTGTATTTATGAAATGGTTCGCTTTGCGTTTGGCCGCTTGTGCCGTCGCACTCGCCGCGCTGATCGCCCCGGCGCAGGCCGACAAGCTGAAGGTCGTCGCGAGCTTCTCGATCCTCGGCGACATGGTCGAGCAAGTGACCGGCGATCTCGCATCGGTCACGACGATCGTCGGCCCGAACGCCGACGCGCATGTCTACTCACCCAACGTCAATGACGCGCGCGCCGTGACCGAAGCCGACGTCATTTTCGTCAATGGTCTCGGGTTCGAAACCTGGTCGAAGAAACTGATCGACACGTCCGGCACCAAGGCCAGGGTGTTCGTTGCGACCGACGGCGTGACCCCGCTCAAGGTCGATGGCGAGATCGACCCGCACGCCTGGAACGCATTGCCCAATGGCATCACCTACATACGCAACATCGCCAAGGCCATGGCGGAAGCCGACCCGGCCAATGCCAAGACGTACCAGGCAAACGCTGACGCCTACATCGCGAAGCTGAAAGCGCTGCATGAGCGGACCGTCGCCGAGCTGGCCAAACTGCCGAAGGACCGTCGGACGGTCGTCACGGCGCACGACGCGTTCGGATATCTCGCCAACGCCTACGGGCTCAAGTTCCTTGCTCCCGTCGGCATCGACACCGAAGCCGAGCCATCGGCGCAGCAACTGGCCAAACTGATCGACCAGCTCAAGAAGGAGAAGGTCGCCGGGCTCTTCGTCGAGAACATCACGAGCCCGGCCCTGGTCGAACAGGTTTCGCGCGAGACCGGCCTCAGAATCGGCGGGCGGCTGTTCTCGGACGCGCTCTCCGCCAAGGGCGGACCGGCCACGAGCTACCTGTCCATGTTCGAGCACAACCTCGGCGTGATCGTCGCCGCGCTCAAAGGCGAAAGCTGATCAGATCGATCTGGCGGCGGTGGGACCGGGTGTCTCATCGCCGTCCACCCTTGCACACACACTGCCGAGTCCGCTCACTGGGTGTTGCCGGCGAAGTCGGCTGGAAAGCCGGCATCGCTCCCGAGGTGTCGGATAACCGGCCCCAGGCGGTCGTAAGCCGCGAGCCTCCAGGCGTTGCAGTCGAGAACGCCGCCCCTCCAAGCCACATGCGTCGGGACGCGAAGCTGAACGGGCAATGAACGCCGCTTTCAGTCGGCGTTCAGTCCGGCCTTGCTAACAGCGCACGATGACCGGACGCGGCGGATCGC
>JANQGP010000319.1 GCA_028277265.1 Woeseiaceae bacterium
GCTGGAGAAACTGCGCGCGGGTCAGATGGAGCGCGGCGAGAAGACCCGGTACGACGGACGCTGCCGCGAGCGCAAAGACCCAAGGCCCGGCGTTGACCCCGTCGTCCGCTTCAAGAACCCCGTCGATGGCAAGGTCATCGTCCAGGACCGCGTCAGGGGGACCGTAGAATTCCGGAATTCGGAGCTCGATGACCTCATCATCGCTCGCTCCAATGGTGCGCCGACCTATAATTTCACTGTAATCGTCGATGACTTTGATATGAGGATTACGCATGTCGTTCGGGGCGACGATCACCTGAACAATACCCCCCGTCAAATGAACATGCTCGCAGCCCTCGGGGCGAAGCCACCGGTCTACGCCCATCTGCCAATGATCCTCGGTCCGGACGGTGCGAAGCTCTCGAAGCGGCACGGGGCGGTAGATATCAGGGAGTATCGGGAAAACGGCTATTTACCCGAGGCCGTCCTGAACTACCTCGTTCGTCTGGGCTGGTCTCACGGTGATCAGGAAGTATTCAGCCTGAAAGAGATGATCGAGCTGTTCGACATCGACGACGTGAACCAGTCTGCGTCGTCCTTCAATCCCGAGAAACTGCTGTGGTTGAATCAGCAGCACATCATTGCAGCACCCTCTGACAGGATTGCCAGGGACCTGAAGTCTTTCGTTCGGCGCGCAGGTATCGACCCGGCAGCCGGTCCGGACCTTTCGGATGTTGCCGATGTGTACCGCGAGCGGGCCGGCACACTCGAGGAAATGGCGAGTGCGTCTCGATACTGTTTCGAGGATTTTGACAGCTACGATGAGAAAGCGGCGAAGAAGAACCTGAGGCCCGTGATACTCGATGCGATGCGTGTTCTTCGCGACGAGTTGTCAGCAATGAGCGAATGGACCCCGACAAACATCGCCGACACCATCCGGGATGTCGCTGAGCGGCATGAACTCAACATGGGAAAACTGGGGCAGCCACTACGTGTGGCAGTCACGGGCGGCCCGGTCTCACCACCCATTGACTCCACGGTCTGGTTGGTAGGCCAGGAACGGACAATTCGCAGGCTTGACGATGCGATTGCCTTTGTCGAGAGACGAATCGAAGCGTCCGTCTCCTGACGGGAAGCTCCCGGTGTTCGATCAGGTCTGGCTTTGCTGGTAATTCGCGAGGCCGATCTTTTCGATCAGTCCCAGCTGAGTCTCGAGCCAATCCACGTGCTCTTCTTCCGCCTGGAGAATCTTGTCGAACAAGTCGCGGCTGACATAGTCCTTGTGCGCCTCGCAGTAGGCGATTCCGGCTCTAAGGTCGGGGAGCGCGTCAAGCTCCAGATCCAGGTCGCACTGAAGCATCTCAGGAACGTCCTCACCGATGCGCAGCTTGCCGAGATCCTGCAGGTTCGGTAACCCCTCGAGGAACAGGATGCGCTCGATAAGCTGATCGGCATGCTTCATCTCGTCGATCGATTCCTGGTACTCGTAGTCGCCGAGTTTGTTCAGACCCCAGTCCTTCAACATGCGCGAGTGCAGGAAATACTGGTTGACAGCGGTCAGTTCGTTCTTGAGGACCTTGTTCAGGTGCTCGATGACGGTGGCGTCACCTTTCATATTCGGCTCCGGGGTCGGTAGGATTCGGTTTTGGACCGCCATTGTAATGAATGACACGGGGATCGGCTATGCAAAACCTCTTTGATCTGTCGGGCAAGATCGCCCTCGTTACGGGCGGCTCACGCGGAATCGGCGAGATGATTGCAGAGGGTCTTGTCGCCAACGGCGTGAAGACCTACATCTCTGCGCGCAAGGCTGACGCCTGCGACGCGACGGCCGAAAGACTGTCCGGGCAGGGCGAGTGCCTGTCAATTCCCGCCGATCTGTCGACCACCGGAGGCGTTACCACGCTTGCCGATGCCATCGAGGCTCGAGAGTCTCGACTCGATATCCTCGTCAACAATGCCGGCGCGACCTGGGGCGCGTCGATCGACGAGTTCCCCGAGAGCGGCTGGGACAAGGTCATGGACGTCAACGTCAAAGGCCCGTTCTTCCTGACCCAGGCGCTCCTGCCATTGCTGGAAGCGTCTGCGACGCCGGAGGACCCTGCGCGCATCATCAACGTGGGATCGATCGACGGCATCAATGTCAACAAACTCGGCACCTATTCCTACGGGCCGAGCAAAGCCGCCGTTCACCACCTGACGCGCACCCTGGCGTCGCATCTCGCAGATCGAAACATCACGGCCAACGCGATTGCGCCCGGTCCGTTTCCGAGCAAGATGACGGCCGGAATCGCGCAGGCAATGGGCGAGCAGATTCGCGAAAACGTGCCGCTCAAGCGCTGGGGCGAGCCTGAAGACATGGCGGGCGTCGCCATCTATCTCGCATCCCGGGCAGGCGCCTACGTTTCCGGTGCAATCATCCCTGTCGATGGCGGGATCGTCGCAAGTTCGAGAACGCTGTAGTCCCGCCTGGAACGGCGCGCTTCGCCGACAGTGTCGGTCCCTTTTACAATCGTGAGGCAGATGCCTCATTAACCTGCTGAAAATTCTCGACTTATCATCTCGGCATCGTCTTTGCATGATAGGCGGGGCGTAGTGGAAACTACGTATAAGCAGTAATCACGGTGGCGGCCCGAGCCGCCGTCACGATTCAGGTTGACTCAGGGGATAGGCATGGGGAAGGCATGCGTTGTCGCCGCGACGGCGGCATTGCTGGTTTGCGGATCGGCACTGGCAGATTACAGCTACGAGTACTACGAGGGGGACTGGAGCGTCCTTCCCGATTTTGACGCACTGACTCCCGTGCAGTCGGGCACAGCCCCGGATCTCGATATCTCCCTGAGGCTGCGCGATTCGCAATACGGCTTCCGGTTCACCGGGACCGTTACCGCAGCCGTTGCCGATACCTACACGTTCTATACGAATTCCGACGACGGTTCGCGTTTGTATATCGACGGCGCGCTGGTCGTCGACAACGATGGCCTGCATGCGCCCAGGCAAGCCAGTGGTGCCGTCGCCCTGACGGCCGGAACCCACGACATCGTCGTCACGTTCTTCGAACAGGGTGGCGGCGAAGTCCTCGAGGTCAGCTGGAGCAATTCGTCGAACGGCCAGCAGGCAATACCCGCCGACGGCGTGATCGGTGAGCAACCCAATGTAGCGGCCGAGGGCCAGTGGGGTCCGGTCATACCGTGGCCGCACGTGGCCGTTTCCGCAGCCAATCTCCCGGATGGCCGAATACTGACATGGTCAGGGTCTGAGCGCGCCACCTGGCCGTCGACCGAGCAGACCTATAGCGGTACCTGGGATCCCGAAACCGGCGAGTTCGTCGAGATTTTTCACGACGGGCACAACATGTTCTGCGCCCACCTCGCGATGGCCGAGGACGGCCGCGTGTTCGTGAACGGCGGTCGAAACCAGACCAACAGTCCGTGGACCAGCCTGTTCGACTACCGGGACAGCTCATGGACTCAAATCGAAAACATGGAATCGGGCGGCCGCTGGTATCCGACAACCATTGCATTGACCGACGGGAACATCTTCACCGCCATTGGCACGGCGACCAATCAGCGCTACCCCGACAAGTGGGACCCGGATGCGGGATGGGCAATCCAGAACGGCATCGACTTCAACGATATGGTTCTCGATGACTACTTCTCGACGGGTACCCACGGCGAGAGCCACTGGTGGCCGCTCCTGCACGTGGCGCCGAACGGCAAACTGTTCCATTCCGGCCCAACGCCACAGATGCACTGGATCAACACGGCTGGTGCAGGGAGCTACGAGCCGGTTGGCGACGCGTTCACGGATTGGTACCACAAGCATGGCACAACCGTCATGTATGACGAGGGCAAGCTGCTCACAGCCGGTGGCTGGCTCGCCGGAGGAAACACTCGAAGCACCGATCAGGCCTTTACGGTCGATATCAATGGCCCGACCCCGGTCGTTCAGCTGACGAACCCGATGAACCACGCGCGCAAGTTCCAGAACGGCGTTGTGTTGCCCACGGGCGAGGTACTGGTCGTTGGCGGCAATACGTCAGGGCGCAAATTCAGCGACGACGGCTCGATCCTGGTTGCCGAAATGTGGGATCCCGCGACGGAGATATGGACCGAGCTCGCGCCTATGACGATACCCCGCAA
This sequence comes from Woeseiaceae bacterium, assembly GCA_028277265.1. GTDB lineage: Bacteria > Pseudomonadota > Gammaproteobacteria > Steroidobacterales > Woeseiaceae > UBA1847. Next base: position 4,122 of record JANQGP010000319.1, read on the forward strand.
CTACCACTCGGTCGCGTTGCTGCTCAACGATGGCAGGGTGCTGGCCGCCGGTAGTGGATACAACGCGGGCAGCATTCCCGCGTCGACCCACCAGGACGGGCAGGTCTTTTCTCCGCCCTACCTCTTCAACGCGGACGGCAGTCCCGCCACCAGGCCGGTCATATCGAGCGCGACAGGCGTTGCGGATGTCGGCACGACCTTCCGGGTCTCGTCGAGCCAGCCGATCGATTACTTCAGCCTGATCAAGATGTCATCGACAACCCATGGTCTGAACACCGACGTCCGCTACCTGCGACCGCAGTTCGAAAATGGCGGTGGAAACGACTACGACGTGACGTTGCACGCGAATCCGAATGTCGCTACGCCCGGATATTGGATGTTGTTTGCCGTCAACGCCAGTGGTGTTCCCTCGGAAGCACATGTGATTCGCATTACAGCAGTCGATACGCGACTCGAGAACCTCGCGCTCTCGGGCGTCGCGTCGCAATCATCCGACCTCAGCGCCGGCGCCGACGTGGGCGCGGAGAATGCCGTCGACGGAGACCTGACCGGCGCCGAGTCGTCCGGGTCTCTGGCAATGACCAACGCCGACACGAACGCCTGGTGGGAGATCGACCTTGGGGCCGTTCACAACGTGGATACGGTGCGCATCTGGAACCGCACCGACTGCTGTGCCGATCGATTGTCGGACTACTACGTTTTGACATCGCAATCACCGTTTGTGTCGCAAGACCTCGCTGAGACACTGTCGCAACCGGGCGTTCAACAGCACTTCATGCCTGGTTCAGCGCCTTCTCAAACCGATCTCGCCGTCGATGGCAACGCGCGCTTCGTTAGGATCCAGTTGAGTGGAACGAATAATCTGCAGCTCCCCGAAGTTCAGATCTTCGGTTCCGAAGCGACAGTCGAGCAGCCCGCACCCGTACTGGAGAACGGCACGCTCGCGAACGTCGGGAGCGATTGGCAAACGGTGACGCTAGCGCGAACCTACGTCGACCCGGTTGTTATTGCATCCGCGAAGTACGACGGAACGCAGCTGCCAGCCGTTACCCGCGTCCGCAATGCGGCAGCCAATCAGTTCGACATTCGCGTTCAGAACCCGAGCGATACGCCGCTTGCAGGGTACGAAGTGAGCTACCTCGTGGCCGAGGCCGGCGTTTACGACGCCGGCGGTCTGAAGATGGAGGCGGTCAAATTCGATTCGTCCGTCACTGACAATGCCTCGAGCTGGGTCGCAGAGCAGCGCGCCTACCAGCAGGCTTATATCGATCCGGTGGTGGTCGGTCAGGTCATGTCCGACAATGATGCTCGTTGGAGCGTTTTCTGGGCATCCGATGGCGTCACCGGCAATCCGCCATCCGCGACGTCGCTCCGCGTCGGCAAGCAGGTTGCGGAAGACCCGGTCAGGACACGGAACAACGAGACGATCGGGTACATAGTCATCGAGACCGGCACCGGCAACGTCGACGGCGTCGGCATCGAAGCGGCTGTCGGTGCAAATACGATCGAGGGTGTCGTGGAAGCCGCGCCTTATACCTACGCGCTGACCAACCCGCATGAGGTGGCCGTTGTCTCGAGCGCCGGCATGAATGGTACCAACGGCGGCTGGCCGGTAGTTTTCGACGCGCCGGCGTCTGCAACCGAGCTCCACATGGGAATTGACGAGGATCAGCTGAGAGACTCGGAACGAAATCGCATCGACGATCAGGTCGCGTACATCGCGATGACGCGTTCAATAAACGGCATCATCGTCAATTCGGTATCGGATGAACCCCGGGTGGCAGGAACCGAGTCGGCGTTCATCGTCGATGCCATCGCACCTACCGGGCTCCAATACTCATGGAATTTCGGGGACGGCAATACGCCTTTTTCCAGCGACAACTCGGCAACTCACACGTTCTCCCAGCCTGGCAGGCATGTCGTCACCGTCACTGTTCGGGACGAAGAGGGCAACGAGCAACAGATTACGTTCGTGCAGCTCGTGCATCTGCCACTGACGTCGGGAAGTCCGGTCGCGTCCACGGGAGTGGTCGAGTACGGCTCCAGAGGGGAAGTCTGGAACGTCAACCCCGACAACGATTCGGTAACGGTTATCGATCCGGCAATGGAAGCCATCGTCGCGGAAATAGGTGTTGCTCGCGACCCGCGCGGATTGGCGATTGCGCCGGATGGGAGAGTCTGGGTCACGAACAAGGGTAGCGATGTCGTCTCGATTATCGATCCGGCATCGCGCTCGGTCGTGCAGATGGTGTTGCTCGATGTCGGCGGGCAACCTCACGGCATCGTCATGGGGTCGACCGAAGCCTATCTCGTCCTCGAGGGTTCCGGTGTTGTTGTCGCAGTCGATGCCTTGACGGGCGTCGAGCTGCGTCGAACGGTCGTTGGAGGGCGGCCCCGCCATATTTCGATGGACGCAGACGCGGCCAATCTCTTCGTGTCCCGGTTCGTGACGCCGCCGCTTCCCGGCGAGTCGACGGACGCGCCGATCGTGGACGACGGCGCCAACCTGTACGGCGGTGAGATTGTCGTCCTGGATCCCGCAACACTGATTCAGACCAATACCGTTGTGCTGCAGCACAGCGATCGGCTCGTTTCCGAACACACCGGACCGGGCGTGCCGAACTATCTCGGTCCGGCTGTCGTTTCACCCGACGGGTCGGCTGCCTGGGTGCCATCGAAGCAGGACAACATCCTTGCCGGCGCGTTGCGAGGCGGCCAGGGCATGACGTTCGACCAGACAGTACGCGCGATTTCATCGAAGATCGCGCTGCCGGGCCAGGTCGAGGTCTTCCCGATGCGCACGGACCACGACAACGCGAGCGTCGCCAGTCACGCGGCGTTCGGACCGCTCGGCATTCACGTGTTTTCAGCGCTGGAGGGGAACAGGGAAGTCGCCGTGATCGATGCGCATTCGGGCGTCGAGGTAATGCGCTTCGACGTCGGTCGTGCGCCGCAGTCCGTCGCCGTTTCGGCGGATGGCCGGAGACTCTACGTCCACAACTTCATGGACAGGTCTCTCGGAATCTACGACGTCAGCTCACTGGTCAGTTCGGGCGCGATCACCGTCTCCGAGATTGCCACGATCGGAACCGTATCGAGTGAGTCGCTGGCGCCTGACGTCTTCGTCGGCAAACAACTCTTTTACGACGCGAGAGACGATCGACTTGCGGCGCTGGATTACATGAGTTGCGCCTCATGCCACAACGCCGGCAGCGACGACGGACGGGTCTGGGACTTCACCGGTGTCGGCGAGGGCTTGAGAAACACGATTTCTCTCAACGGTCGTGCAGGCATGGCTCACGGGTTTTTGCACTGGTCCGCGAATTTCGACGAGATCCAGGATTTCGAGGGTCAGATCAGGTTCGTCGCCGGTGGTCTCGGCCTGATGGATGACGCCGACTTCAACTCCGGTACGCGCTACGAGCCGCTGGGCGATCCGAAGGCCGGTTTCAGTGCGGACCTGGACGCGCTGGCGGCCTATGTGACGTCGTTGGACGAGGCGCCTGTCAGTCCTTTCCGTGGCGCGGACCGGGAGCTGAGCCCGGATGCACTTGCCGGCGTCGCACTTTACGACTCCGCAGGTTGCAGCGGCTGTCACGTGCCTTTGTCCCTGACAGACAGCTCTGACGGGCTCGGTCTGCACGACGTCGGTACTATCACGGCGAACAGCGGTCAACGGCTCTTCGGTACGCTGCCGGGGCTGGATACGCCGACGCTCGTCGGAGTCTGGAAGACGGCACCCTATCTTCACGATGGTTCGCAACCCACGCTTCGCGGCGCAATTGCGGCACATAGCGGGGTTGTGCTCAGCGACACCGAACTCGACCAACTCGCCGCACTGATGCAGGAACTCGATCATGGCAGCGACGTGTCGACATCGTCCGTCGGGCCGAGCCTCCATAGCGGCGTCGTCGCCAATGTGGGTAGCGACTGGCAGACAGTGACGTTGCCGCGGTCGTACGAGGACATGGTCGTCATCGCATCCCCGCAGTATGCGTACCCGGCCAATCCTGCGGTAACTCGAATCCGGAATGCGACCGGCAACCAGTTCGACGTTCGCGTGCAAAACCCGTCGGGATCGCCGCTGGCCGGTTACACGGTCCACTTCCTCGTTGCGGAAGCCGGCGTATACAACGTCGCGGAGCACGGCATAGCGATGGAGGCCGTCAAGACGGGTTCTGCCGCCGTCAATCGCAGAAAGAACTGGACACCGACACCAACAGGCTACGCGCAAAGCTATGCCGATCCGATCGTCGTCGGACAGGTGATGACGGCCAACGACTCTCGCTGGAGCGTGTTCTGGGCCAGCAACGGGTCGTCGGCGACACCGCCGATGCCAGGCGCACTGGCGGTTGCGAGCCACATTGGCGAGGACAGCGACACAAGCCGCATCGGCGAGACCCTCGGCTACATGGTCTTCGAAGCCGGGTCGGGCAGCACGGGCGGCATCGACGTCCTCGCGGGGCGGACGGGCGATTCGGTTCGAGGTGTCGACAGGGGTCCCTACGCCACCGGTATCGGCGGACAATACACGTCCGCCGTCGTCTCTTCGGCGGCAATGGACGGCGGCAACGGCGGGTGGCCGATCTTACAGGGCACGGATCCGCTCGCCGGAGACCAGATCGATATCGGCATCGACGAGGACCAGATTTCGGATGCCGAGCGTGCACATACGACCGAAGAAGTCGCTTACGTACTGACCCGATGAAACCGGCGAACCGGCGTTACGGTCTGGTTCTCGCGTTCGCAGCGCTCTGTCTCGGCAGCACCTCTTTCGCGGCCGAGGCGGCCGAACACCTGTGGCGGGCCGAGTCGGACAGTGGTCTCTATCGCGTCGAGATCCGGCCGGATGGCGGACGTGTGGAGATCGGTGCCTTGCAAGACTGGCGCCTGAAGGTCGAGGCGGCATCGGGAACGCCTGTCGAACGTGCTCAAATCGTTGTTGGTGGCGGAATGCCCGGCCACGGACACGGCTTGCCGACCCAACCTCTCGTAACGTCGTATCTCGGCGGGGGACAGTATCGGGTCGAGGGCGTCAAGCTCAGTATGTCCGGTGCCTGGGTACTGGCGTTTGCGATCAGCTCGACCGCTGGCAACGACATTGCAAGAGTGTCGTTCGACGTCTCGTTCTGGACGAATGACGAGAGGGAGTTGTTGCAATCGCTCTATCTCGCTCCCAACGCCGTTCCGCCGCCATCACCATCGAATCGGGTTGCGGACGACGTCGCCGCAGCCGAATTCGGACGCCTGTTGTTTTTCGACGAACGGCTGAGTGAAGGCTCGTCGCTGTCCTGTGCGAGTTGTCATCAGCCCGATCGGTACTTCACCGACAACCTCCCGAGGGGGATCGGCGTTCACGAGTCCGGCCGAAACACTCCGACAGTCATTGGCGCAGCGTTTCAGACGTGGCTCTACTGGGACGGGCGGCGCGAATCACTGTGGTCGCAGGCGTTGGTACCTTTTGAGGCCGCGAGTGAAATGGGAAGCAGCCGCACTGCCGTCATTCGGTTCGTCGGCACTGACCCCGCATACCGCGCCGCGTACCAACGCGTATTCGGCAAATTCCCGGATCGGGTGCTGGCGGACGATTTGCCGGAACACGCGGGGCCACTGGGGCCGCCCGCAATGAGAGACGCCTGGTACCGGATCAAGCGATCGGATGCCGAACTCATCAATACGGTCTACGCCAACATCGGCAAAGCGGTTGCGGCGTTTCAAAGGACACTGCCGATTCCGTCGGGCTCCCGGTTCGATCGCTACGTGGAGGCGTTGTCCGGCTCGCGTCCGAAGCGTGAGGGGCGGCTGAGCCGTGGCGAGGTAGCCGGTCTGAAGCTGTTCCTTGACGAGGAAAAGACCCATTGCCTGCGCTGCCATAGCGGACCCTGGTTTACGAACGGCGAGTTTCACAACATCGGAACCGGGACTTTCGAGGGCCCGGATCTCGATTTCGGACGCGTTTTCGGACTGCAGGCTGTTCTTGCCGACGAGTTCAATTGTCGCGGTCGATACTCTGATGCGAATGACGCGGAGTGCAGCGCACTGCGTTTCCTGAACCGGAGCGCGCATGTGCCGCTGGAGGGTGCGTTCAAGGTTCCCGGGTTGCGCAACCTCTCGCTCACGGCGCCTTACATGCACGACGGCAGATTCGCTTCTCTGTCCGAGGTCATCGAGTTTTACCGGTCCGCTTCGCCCGAAGGGCAATCGCATGAGTTGCCGCCGCTGGACATTTCCGACAAAGAAGCGCGACAACTCGAGTTGTTCCTGCTGACGCTGACGTCGCCGGGATTGGAACTGTCTGATTACGTCAAAAAGCCCGCGAGATGAAGCGCATTGGCGCGTGTTTCGAGTCGCGTTTGACAGAGTCTATTGACATAAAATCCGTAGCTATTTTCCGCAGTTTTTTTTTCCGAAACGAAGTGCTATCGTCATTTCCGAAGACAGGTTAACTACCTAGGGAACGTCAGCTAACGCCGACTTTATACACACTGAAAAAGGCAAACCAATCGAAAGATTGTGACGCAAAGCCACCGGTCTAAGGACAAACGTCTAGGA
>JANQGP010000328.1 GCA_028277265.1 Woeseiaceae bacterium
TGAGGTAGTACTCGCGATCGGGCAGCCCCAGCCCGCTCTGCACGACGTAGATCATGTAGTAATTCGGATCCATGAAGTCCGCCACCTGACCGAAGCCGAACGGTGCGTCCATGCTGCGGCGCTGCGTCTCGGCGAAATACACGGCCAGATCGCCGTGGTCGGCGATCGAGGCGATGCGATCGAGCTCCGGCTGCAGCGGCTCGATGCCGCGGGCGTTGCGCGTTTCCCAGTCGAGGAACGACTTGTACATGTCACCGACTTTCTGCTCGTCGGACCCCTTCTCGAAATCGCCGTCCGCCGATTCCTCGATGATGGCCTTGACCGCTTCCTGCGATTCATCGCGCAGCATGTCGAATACGCCGAAGCGACTCTTGTCGGCCGGGATCTCGGTACTGTCTACCCAGGCGCCGTTCATGTAGGCGAAGAAGTCGTCGCCGGGCGCGATGCTCTTGTCCATGCCCGCAAGGTCCAGTCCGGAAACGAGCGCTTGTGGCTCCTGGACGGGCTGCTGGGCGCCGTCCTGACCGCACGCAGCAATGAACGACAGCGCGATTGCGCCGGTAAGAAGTCTGTTCACTGTTTGTCCCCTGTTTTTGTCATGTGTCGCCCGGCCTGCACCGGGCGCCTTGTTACCATTGTCTGAGACTGCGGGCGAGGCAAAAGATTCACCCGAGACAGGAAATCTAGATATCGAGGTTTTCCACCGTCAGCGCGTTCTTCTCGATGAAGTCGCGGCGCGGCTCGACCTGGTCACCCATCAGCGTCGTGAAGATCTCGTCCGCCTTGACGGCGTCTTCGATCTTCACCTGCATGAGCCGGCGGGTCTCCGGATTGACGGTCGTGTCCCAAAGCTGTTCCGGATTCATCTCACCCAGACCTTTGTAACGCTGAATCGACTGGCCGCGGCGCGCTTCGGCCATGAGCCAGTCGACCGCCGCCGCGAACGTCTCGACCGACGCCTCGCGCTCGCCGCGTTTGATGAACGCGCCTTCGGACAACAGATCGTCGAGTTTGGCTGCAAGCTCGATGATGTGCCGGTACTCGTTCGTGCCGAAGAATTCGCGAGGCAGGTAACGCGTCACTCCCAGGCCGTGCTGCACCTTCGTGATCGCGATGCGCACACCCTCGCCGTCTTCGTCGCCGCGATCGAAGCCGGCCGAGTAACTGCCGCCGTTGCCGTTCTCGGCACGATCACCGGTGTGCTTGGGCAGCGCGGCACTGAGTTTCCCGGTCCATGCCTCGAGGACGTCGAGGTCCTCCATGTCGCTCGCCGTGACTTCCGGCAGCTCCGCGATCGTGCGCAGGACGACTTCGTCGTAGCGGCCCGACAGGCGGGCGATGATGGTCTCGACCGCGATGTGTTCTTTCGCGAGCGTTTCCAGCCCGACACCCGAGAGCGCCGGCGCCTCGGCATTGACGTGCAGGGCGGCATTGTCCATCGCGGCGTTGAGGAGATAGCGGTCGAGCTCCGCGTCGTCCTTGACGTAGACCTCCTGTTTGCCGCGCTTGATCTTGTAGAGCGGCGGTTGCGCGATATAGACGTGCCCGCGCTCGATGAGCTCCGGCATCTGCCGGTAGAAGAACGTCAGCAACAGCGTGCGAATGTGGGAGCCGTCGACGTCGGCGTCCGTCATGATGATGATGCGGTGATAGCGCAGCTTGTCCGGATCGAAATCCTCCCGGCCGATGCCCGTTCCGAGCGCGGTTATCAGCGTGCCGACCTCGGCCGACGACAACATCTTGTCGAAGCGCGCTTTTTCGACGTTCAGGATTTTTCCCTTGAGCGGAAGAATCGCCTGGGTGCGACGGTCCCGGCCCTGCTTTGCCGAACCGCCGGCCGAATCGCCCTCGACGAGAAACAGCTCCGATAGTGCGGGGTCCTTTTCCTGGCAGTCGGCAAGCTTGCCCGGCAAGCCCGCGATGTCGAGCGCGCCCTTGCGGCGCGTCATCTCACGCGCCTTGCGGGCGGCTTCGCGGGCGCGCGCCGCATCGACGATCTTCGAGACGATCGCTTTCGCTTCCTGGGGGTGTTCGAGCAGAAACTCCTCGAGTCGCCCCGCCATCGCCTGCTCGACGACGCCTTTGATTTCAGATGAAACTAATTTGTCCTTGGTCTGTGACGAGAACTTCGGGTCCGGGACCTTGACCGACAGCACGGCCGTCAGGCCTTCACGGGCATCGTCACCGCTCGGCGTGAACTTGTCCTTGCGGCCGGAGAGCTCCTTCTCGATGTAGGTGTTCAGCGTCCGCGTCAGCGCCGAACGAAAACCGGCGAGATGCGTGCCGCCGTCGCGTTGCGGGATGTTGTTCGTGTAGCAGAACATGTTTTCCTGGTAGCCGTCGTTCCACTGCAGGGCCGCCTCGACGCCGACGTCGTCCCTGACCGTCGTGAAGTGGAACACCGAACCGTGGATCGGCGTCTTGTTCTTGTTGAGGTGTTCGACGAACGCCATGATGCCGCCCTCGTACTCGAACAGGTCCTCCTTGTCCTCCTCGCGCTCATCGACGAGGCGGATGCGGACGCCCGAGTTCAGGAACGACAGCTCGCGCAGGCGCCTGGCCAGAATGTCGTAGTGGAACTCGATGTTCGAGAACGTGCCCGAGCTCGGCTTGAAGCGGATCGTCGTGCCGGTTCGATCCGTATCGCCGACCACGGCCAGCGGATCGCTCGGCTCGCCGTGCACGTATTCCTGCTGGTGGATCTTGCCATCCCGGTGGATCGTCAGCACCAGGTGCTCCGACAGGGCGTTGACGACGGACACGCCGACGCCGTGCAGGCCGCCGGATACCTTGTAGGAGTTGTCGTCGAACTTACCGCCGGCGTGCAGTACGGTCATGATGACTTCCGCGGCCGAGCGGCCCTCGTCCGGGTGCATGTCGACCGGGATGCCGCGGCCATCGTCGCTGACCGTGACAGATTCGTCCGCGTGAATCGTCACGGTGATCGTGTCGCAGTGGCCGGCGAGCGCCTCGTCGATCGAGTTGTCGACGACCTCGAAAACCATGTGGTGCAGGCCGGTGCCGTCATCGGTGTCGCCGATGTACATGCCGGGCCGTTTGCGCACGGCCTCGAGGCCCTTTAACACCTTGATATTACTGGAAGTATATTCTGTTTCGTCGGTCATCCGAGGTCCTCAACACACAACCGGCGCATTGTATCAAATGACCGCCCCGAAAGGACCCTCAACGCGTTATTTTTCAATGTGTTTCGGAGTTTCAGGCCGGCGAGAATACGCCTTGTTCCACGTGGAACACGCGGGTGCCTGGCGGCGTCTCGAGCGCGGCCTGCGTCAGGCTCGTCGCAATGACCTGGCAGCCGAGACCGCCGACCGCCGTGAGCAACCGATCCAGCGAATCCGCGTCGAGTTCGGCGGCCGGATCGTCGAGCAACAGGAGCAGCGGCCGCTCCAGGGCCGTCTGGGCCGTCTCGGTTGCCGCGAGGATCATGGCGCTCGCCAGCAACTTCTGCTGCCCGCGGGACACGAGCTTGCGCGCGTGACGCTCGTCGTAGCAGATCTTCAGGTCGGCCCGGTGCGGGCCGTGCTGCGTAACGCCCTGCTGGAGGTCCCGCTCGATGCCCTCCTCCAGCGCCTGTTCCAGCGTCTTCTCGCGATTCCAGCCCTGCACGTAATCGAAATCGAGCTCGGTCCCGAGCAGCGCCGCCCCGTACTCGACCAGAACGTCTAGCGCCGTCTCCAGCACCCGGCGCCGCGACGCATCGAGCCGGCCCGCAAGGTCCACGAACTCGGCGTTCCAGCTCCTGATCGCGGCCGCCGGCGCTTTTGCCTTCAGCGCCGCGTTGCGCTGTTTGAGCGCCCGGCGGAAGCGGCGCCAGGCCAGAAGATGGTCGTGTTCCACGTGGAACGCCACCCAGTCGAGAAATCGGCGCCTCAGCTCGGGGCCGCCGGCGACCAGGTTGTGAACCTCCGGATCGATGACCTGCAGCGGCAGCGCCTCGGCCAGCGCGGCCGCCCCACCCTCGCCATTGCCGTCCACCCTCACCTCGAGGCCCTCTCGGCTGTTTCGAACCCCGATCCTGCGCATCCGGCCGCCATCGTCGGTTTCGCCGAACAGCACAAACTCGGTCTCGCCGTGCCGAACGAGATTTGCCGTCGGCGCCCCGCGGAACGACTTGCCCCGGCCCAGATAGGCCAACGCCTCCAGGAAGCTCGTCTTCCCGGAGGCGTTGGCCCCCCAAATCAGGTTGAAATCCGGACTCAGCTCGACATCGGCTGCTTCGATGCAGCGGAAGTCACTGACCTTGAAGCGATGGATCATCCACCTATAAACGCATCGGCATGACCACGAACGTGCAGTCGCTGTTGCCCGGCTGCCGGATCAGGCAGCTCGAATTGCTGTCCTGCACCGACAAGGTCACGTCATCGCCTTCGACCGCCCCGAGCGCATCGAGCAGGTAATTGACGTTGAACCCGATCTCGATATCCTCGCCGCTGTAGTCCACCTCGAGTTCTTCCTCGGCCTCTTCCTGCTCCGGATTGTGCGCCTGCAGCACGACGCCGCTGTCGCGTATCACGAGCCGAATGCCCCGGTACTTCTCGTTGGACAAAATGGCCGTGCGTTGCAACGCACCCCTGAAAGCGCCCCGGTCCGCCTTCAGCTCGTTCGACGATTCTTTCGGAATAACCCGCTCATACTCCGGGAACCGGCCGTCGATCAGTTTCGACGTGAAGCGAATCCCGTCCAGCTGAATCCTCACATGGTTGGCGCCAAGCTCGATATTGAGCTCGCCGTCTCCGCTCATCAAACGCTGCAGCTCCAGCACCCCTTTTCGCGGTACGATGACCTGCTGCTCGTCCGTCTTCGCGCCCAGCTTGACCTGGCAAAGCGCCAGGCGATGACCGTCCGTCGCCACGGCACGCAGCAAATCACCGGTCGTCTCCAGCAACATGCCGTTCAGGTAATACCGCACGTCCTGCTGGGCCATTGAAAAGTGCGTCTTTTCGATCAACTCGGCGAGCGATGCCTGCGATACGGTGATGGCCTGTCCTGCCTTGATGTCCTCGACGACCGGAAACTCGGCGGCCGGGAGTGTCGCCAGGTTGAACTTGCTGCGCCCGGCGCGTACCGAAAGCTTCTCGCCGCTCACGCTGACATGGATCTCCGCGCCATCGGGAAGCGCGCGGCAGATATCGAGCAATTTGCGCCCGGACACCGTGATCTCGCCGCCGGATTCCGTATCGACTTCCGCCTCGGCAACGAGCTCGACCTCGAGGTCCGTTGCCGTCACTGACAATGCTCCGTCTTTCGCAACGAGCAGGACGTTCGAGAGAATCGGCATCGTCTGGCGTCGCTCCACGACCCCGATGACGGCCTGCAGGGGCTTCAACAGCGCTTCCCGGGCTGCGGTAAACTTCATAGGTTCCACCTGTTAATAAATATTGGAAAATATCA
>JANQGP010000354.1 GCA_028277265.1 Woeseiaceae bacterium
CAGAAAGGCAGTGGTTTTTGCCCACAGGTTTTTCATGACAATCTCCGTGTGGTTGCCGCACTCATAGGCAGCGGCCTGCCCATCCCCTTCCTACAGCAACCGCAGAAGCGGGTACTGAAGAACGTAAACCGGATAGAACACCCGCTTGATGCGCGGGATTGCTGGCCCGTTGTCGACCAACCAGAAGGCGAGCCACGCACCAACCGGCGCGATCATTTGCATTTCGTTGAACGCGAACAGCGGCACACTCGCCCCGACGACCCACCACTTCGACCAGCCCACCCGGTAGTGCGCCATCGCCAGCAACAAAACACCGGTCCCGATGAACGAGAACTCCGCGAGTGTTCCGACGAGTAACGCAACAGCGGTCATACCTGCCTTGCGCCATTCGCTTTTTGCTTCGAGCGCGCCGTAGGCGATCACCCCGGCCGCGAGCGTGAAGATCACGTTCAGCGGCAGTACGTCGCGTACCAGTACCACCGCGACTTGTGCGATGACCGCTGCGATGAGCAGACGCCGCACGATGATTTCGCGTTTGCCCGGTTTGCAGTCAGCGAGTGCCGCTGCCAATGCGATTGCGAAGAATGGAAATGCGAACGCACCGACTGCGCTCGCCATCGGCAGATCGATACCGCCGAAGTATTCGAGGTGGTCGTAGATCATGCAGATCACGCCCAACCACTTTGTCAGTTCGATACCGGGTCGCATTGCTATCCCCGGATAATGCCGAGAATGATCCCGACTGCCTTGCCAATGACCCACGCGGTGGCGTACAGCACGAACCCGAGCGCGAAATGCTCCCCGGCCGTAGTCGCGTCGATATCGGTGGGATCAAACGGTTCGACTTCCACCCACGCCAACGGCGCGCCCCCTTGATCCTCACAAGCAGGCACACCGTTAACGTCGGTGACGATTACGCCATCACAGCGCGCGGTCGCCATTAAGCCGCCTTCGTGAAAGGCCGAAGTCGGCCGGTGCGGATGACGAGACGCGGGTACTTCTCGTTCGACAAATAGCATTCCGTCGCGACGTAAAGCCCCGGCTTGTACACCTGCCCATCGTCCGGGAGCCATACTTCGTACTTCTCCGGGTGCAAGCCCCCGAGATGCAGGTACCCGACCTGCTTCCGGCCGTTCATCACGACTTCGTCGCTCATCTCGACCACTACTTTGATTACCGGTTTCGTATCCACCGTTTCCTCCTATCGAGTGCCATCAACAAGACGGTCCCGGGGGGCTAGGCACTCGCTCCCCTCCCGCGTCTGAAACTTTGATTGGTTGCAGCGGCCCGAGCCGCTCAGTGATGAAATCGACGAAACGTCGACGACTCTTTTCGAGACCCTCGGACCCGAGCCTTTGCTCTGGCGTCGGCACATATCCATCGATGTAGTCAGGTTCGAGCGATTCATGCAGCGCCCTGTTAGCCGCTGACTTCCACGCCTGCCATTCGGCGTAGACCGCTTCGTCGTCGTAATCGAGAGGTTTTCGGAACAGGCAGAGCGCCCCTCCGTAGTAACCGACGAGAAACGGCGAGTAGATCCGCTCACCAGTGACAGCACTGACGTAACCGCCGCCTTCCGCGCGACGAGGGTCATCGGAGATTGCATATTCCCTCCGGACCCAGGCAGGCGACAGCCACCAGCGGCGCTCCATACGCCGCCTCTTGTCGAGCCCGCCACTCCCGCAAATCCTCAACCCTTTCGGGAACCGCGATATGTCCTCGTCCTTGCCCGCGTAGCCCGCGATATACCCAACCGCATTCCGGACCCACTCGATCCGCGTCGAGCCGTGTGGCCACCAACCACGTTGATCGGGTTTCGGCAACGTCTGACCTCGAGGAAGCCAGATCAGGACGTGATAATGAACCGCACCTCGCTTCTGCAGTTCGGCCACCCACGTATAGCGAAACGTGAAACCCCGCCGCTTCAAGTACTCGCGGCAGGTTGTCAGGAAATCGCGTACATCTCGCGCACGCCACCCGTCGACGTCCCGATACGTCAGCGTCACCATCGCCACCTTGTAGCGAAAGCCACCTTCTTGCATTTGTTCCTGCAACAGGCGCGCGGCCGTGATCGTTCCGCATTTCTTGCGTCGATTCCGTGATTTCGCCGCATCGAGTGGCACGGCCGTTTGCCTTGTTGATAAATGGCCAAGACCAGCGCTCGCTTCGCTCGCGCTCACGACTGCAGCTGCCACTCGGGAACGAGAAACGCCGGAAGAACGTAGACACGAACGCCTCGAATCTCCGTCGACCAGCCATTGCCATTGCTGATTCCTTGTTCACCGGCCTTGTAGCGACGGACAGCGACCATCGCTCGTCGCCTATCCACTGACGCATCGACTCCGACTCCGTCGACGATTCGATATCGGCGCTTGGCGCTCGACATTGGGCACTCCCAGCCCGCACAACACCCGCACACAAAAAAAGCCGGTCACCCGAAGATGACCGGCCTCGAAGAGCGACGGCTGGGAGTGCATCGCGTGTGCGGTTTCGCGCGCCCCCCGATTGCTCTTTTTGTGATCCCGTCGCTTCCATTACGACGGAACTATAGAGAACCCTAACACTATTGACAAGGTTCGCTATATATACAACCCCGTCAATAGCTTATAGAGTGCCCTACAACATCTCAGGAGACCGAAATGTCACTTTCTCAAGACCTGCTAGATCGACTGCTACGTGAGACCGACGCCGACACCGATTATCAAATCGCGAAAATGCTCGACGTCAAGCCAACGACGGTCTACCGATGGCGAAAAGGCAAAGGAGCTATGGATGACGCCGCACTTGTACAAGTCGCGGAAATTCTTGGCGAAAACCCGATGAACCTAATCGCGACAGTGCAGTACTCGCGCGCTCGCACAGACCGTGAGTTCAAGGTCTGGGGGAAGTACATTCGGAATCCACTCGTCGTCGCCCTACTCTGCTCGACGGCCATGTTGTACAGCCCGAACGGAGAAGCCCGCACCGCTTCTGCCGTTGCCGATCACGGATACGTGAACACTGTATATTATGTTAAATTATGGAGTTTGCTAGGCAGAGTCTTCCAGACCAGTCTGAGAAATTAAAGACCTTTTGCCTATCGTCCCGCTGGGCCAATTCATCCTTGCAATCGCGAACCTGCTCGCGTGGGTTAGTTACCATTCTGCCCTACGCTCCCGCCCGCAATCGCGCTTGTCACGTACTTGCCGTCGCTATTAAGGCGAAATCTTGATGCTGAACCCGAAGGACGTTATCTCTTGGTTCAAGAAGTTTCTAGTCGGGCTCTCGCCGTTCTCATAGTTCAGGCTGATCGCGACTCGTTTCTTCTGATCCAAGTAGTAGTTCAAAGACAGCGAGGTATTGGAATTGCTATTGCTCAAGAACGTTGACGAGCCAACCAAGTCATAGAACGCGTAGTTACCGACCAGAGACAATCGCTCGTTGAGCCGGTCCGTAAACGGTCGAAAGTCGAAGTTCATTTTGGCGACAGCAAAAGTCTCATCGACTGCAGGCGCTACTACAACTGTTTCGTCGCCCTCTTTACGTTCTATGGGTAAAGACTCATAGAACTCGAAACCAATGCTCGGGAACCATGTTAAATACAAATTGTTCTTACTTGTCGTGAAATGCGAACTAGGCCAGGGCTGCTCATCGCCCCACAAGGTGGCGAGCAACGAAATTGATCGCGTTGTTTTGTCGTTGTGCGAGTCGCGAGTTAGTGCGAATGCCAAGTCGAGCAGCAGAGTGCGACAAAAAGGGATAGCGACACTTCCTCGTTCACGTTCACAACTGGCAACTGACCGCTCGACCTCAACATTCAAACCAGCTGACGTCTTGTCCAGACGCGATTCGTCCTTTGTACTCTTGTGGTGCTCGAAAATCGGAATGTATCGACCCTGCCACGGACCCCTACCCCACTCGCCAAAATCGGCTGTACGAATCGCGAGGTCAATCGAATAGAAATCGCTTGTGTCGTCTGCATTAACGTAACTTATGGATGCAGGGGCTCCCGCGTCTTTGACAGTTCCGCTAAAACTCTTGCGAACCTCGATATCCTTCTTTTCAAGCCAATCAAGAAACGTAAGATCACTTATCGCCTCCTCTTCTGCGAATGTTACGTCAGTTAAACAGGTGCAGAGTGCGAACAGGACCGCTAGGAATCGAGCCACGACTATTCCTCCTCTTCAGCGGTTGCGCTTCGAACAAGCGCTCGCATTCGAGCGGCATCGATAGTACTCCCGGTCGATCGATCGACCACGAGCTTCACTAATGCCCCGACTCTATTGGCAGACTTGATGTGGCGAATTCGGATAGTCTCTTGTGGGCGATATAACTGGACGAAGTATCGCAGTGCACCAGACAGCGTGCGCAGATGATTGCGATCGAAATCTAGATCATTGAACAGGTGCGTGTCGTGTTTTAGGTCTGAGTAGTGCCAGCCGGCCCATCTCGCTACGACATCAATGGTGAATTCTGCAGCATCTTTTTGAGTTGTCATACGGCATTACTCCCAGTTAGGTGTCGCGGCGCGATATCAGCCCCTTTTCGAACAGCGATTACTCGTGACTTGAGTCTTGTGCAGGGACCTTCGAAAGGGCGCAATTCTTAGGCTGGGCTCGAACCACCAGTTACCGAATCGCGTTCTGGCAACAAACGCATCGCGGCCAGCCTTTATGGGACTAGATTAGCGTGCGTACGAGAAAAAGCCAAATATGGTCCCCTGTGCTCAATTTCTCAGGTTGCAAAGTAACCGCCTGTACGTCGCCAAGGCGAAAACCGCCCCACATCCAACGGATCGCCAGGCGGCCAGCCAAGAGTCCGTTGACGCCACATTAGGTCGGAAAAACTGAACTATGCTTAGTATTCTGCCCACGGCTTTTGCGCCGAATCGAAATGTAACGATCAAAGCTTTGCGAAAACTCACTCGAACCGCCGAAAACGCGGTCCCTGAGCCGCTCTGAATGCGAGAGCGTCTCGGATTTGGCAGCACTCGACTCGTCGTCTGGTACACCCGGCGCTGGAGCCGCCTCGATGGAACCGTGGGTGCCGACACTCAGTATGCTGGACTCAGCGGCGACGTCATCTGTATAAAACCAGTCCGCCAGGTATGAAACGCCCAGGAGTATTGCAACGCCGCTGATAACGGCCAGTGTGCGGTCCCCGGCGACTTCAAGTGGTCAGAAACCGTCGTTGTTCCGGTCGGATTCAGTTGGTTTTTCGCGTTGTTTGGCGAGGAAGTACCTGTATGCCTGCTGTGCAGAAACGCCCGCAAATACAACTCCGGCGACAAGCGAACCTTCGTCCTTGAGATCCCACCAGACATAGAATGCAAGCAACGAGAACAAGGCAAACATCACGGCGTTGCGTAGTTTGTCCTTGAGAAACTCAACGAGTCCGTCAATCAGCAACCGGAGCTCCAGAACAGAAAAGCACGAGTGTCGATACTAGCAGGCCAGCCAATCAACTCTCTTGTATCTTCGTCTCAATTCTCGATGCCCCTTATCGTTGACGGATCGCGTCTGGTAGTGTCTGTTGACGACAGAACCCACCGATTGTCGCCGTTTGTCACTTGAGAGGTTCCATGCCAGGATTCTTCCGCGCCGCAGCCGCACTCCTTCTCGTGCTTCTGGCCTGCGGCGCTCTTGCTGATGTACCTGTTCGGGTCGAGCCCGCCGCGGACCGCCCTATCGTTCGCCAGATCAATGTGACCGGTACCGTAACCTCGTCGCGCACCGCAGTACTGAGCACGGCCGTTGCCGGACTGGTCGCGGAACTGCTGGTCGATGAGGGTTACCGGGTCGAAACCGGGGATGTACTGGTGAATCTCGACGCCGAGCTGGCCCAGCTTGCGCTCGAACGTGCGGTTGCCGGACTGCAACAGCGAGAAACGGCGCTCGACGATGCAAAACGCCGCTTTGCCGAGGCGGAGCAAATCGCCGAGCAGCGCAGCATCGCCCGCACGCAAGTCGAATCGCTTCGAGCCGAGGTCGCGAGCAACGAAGCTGCCGTGGTCGCTGCGCAAGCGGCAGTTCGCGAGCAGCGCGCGATTGTCGCCCGCCACTCGCTCAAAGCACCATTCGCCGGTGTTATCAGTGAACGCTTCGCCGAACTGGGCGAATGGGTCAATCCGGGCGATGGCCTGTTCGAACTCGTCGAGACGGACAATCTGCGCTTCGACTTTCGTGTCGGCCAGGAACACTTCAACAGCCTGTCACCTCAAACCCCGGTCGAAATCACGCTCGATGCCGTGTCCAACGAGGCGATTCCGGGCTACATCGATACCATCGTCCCGGTCAAGAATCCGGGCGCCCGGACCTTTCTGGTGAGAGTACTGTCCGACATAACAGCAGCCGGGCAACCGCTCCGAGTCACCCCCGGTATGTCGGTTCGTGGCAAGCTGAAAGTCGATACGGGCCGCCTCGGGGTGGCCGTCTCGCGAGACGCCATCCTGCGATTTCCCGACGGTCGCGTCACGGTCTGGGTCGTTGATGCCGCGGGCGACGCACCTGTCGTGCATGAACAGGTTGTGCAGACGGGATCCGAGTTTGAAGGCGTTGTAGAGATTACGAGCGGACTCGCGAGCGGCGATCTCGTCGTCGTGCGCGGCAACGAGACGCTGCAGGAAGGTCAGGCAGTCTCGATACTGAAAGGGAAACTCTAGCGCATGTTTGAAGCCCTGGTTCGGAACGGCATTCTGATGACGGTGGCAGCACTGATCATCTGCGTTCTGGGCGTACTGGCAGCGATTCGCGTCCCCGTGCAGATGATTCCGGACCTCGAGGTCCGCACGGTCTCGATCCAGACATCATGGCCCGGTGCGACGCCCCAGGATGTCGAGAAGGAAATCCTGATCGAGCAGGAGGAATACCTGCGTACACTGCCGAACTTGCAGCGCCTCGAATCTACGGCGTCCAGCGGCCGCGCGGTAATCGAACTCGATTTTCCGTTCGGTGTCGACATGACGCAGACGCTGATCGAAGTCAACAATGCACTCAATCAGGTGCCCTCCTACCCTGAAAACGTCGACGAGCCGCGTGTGTTTGCCAGTTCGTTCTCGGCCAACTCTTTCATGTTCTTCGGTATTTCGCCGCTGCCGGGCAACCCGCGCAACATCGATATCGTCATGATGCGCGATTTCGTGGTCGACAACGTACGCACCCGCCTCTCCGGCGTTCGCGGCGTATCGCAGGTCCTGATTTCGGGCGGCGCCGAGCGGCAAATACGCATCCTCGTCGATCCGGTTCGACTTGCGGATCGGCAGCTCTCCATTGTCGACTTGCGCAATGCGATAAGGGCGCGTAATCGCGACGTGTCCGGCGGCGATATCGACAGCGGCAAACGCCGCTATTTGCTCAGGACCGTCGGTCGATTCGACTCCGTCGAGTCGCTCGAGAATCTGATTGTCGACCGCCGCGGGGACTCACTGATACGCCTTGTCGATGTCGCCGACGTCGAACTCGACCACGCCGAGATTCAGAGCTACGCTTACTTCAACGGCGACCCGATTCTCTTCATGCGTGTCAATCGCGAAGCCGGGTCGAACGTCATCGACATCAAGTACGCGATGCTCGAGGCCGCTGAACAGGTGAATCGGGACGTCCTGCGGCCCAACGGCATGCAGATCCAGCTGATGGCCGAAGATGCAGGCTATGTGGAAGCGTCCATCAGCAACGTCTGGCTGAACCTATCGCTTGGCGCATTGTTTGCGACCGCAGTGATGTTCCTGTTCCTGCGATCCGCACGCGCAACAGCCGTCGGTGTCATCGGCATTCCGATCTGCACGATCGCCGCTTTCATCGGGCTGCTCGCCGCAGGACGCACGATCAATGTCATTTCGCTGGCTGGGGTCGCGTTTGCGATCGGCATGACGCTGGACAACAGTATCGTCGTCATCGAGAGCATCGAGCTGAAGCGCCGCCAGGGGCTCGATCGGTTCCGCGCGGCGGTCGAGGGCGTCAAAAGCGTCTGGACCGCCGTGTTGGCGTCAACGTTGACCACGATCCTGGTTTTCCTGCCGATCATCTTCATACGCGAAGAAGCCGGACAACTCTATTCGGACGTCGCCATTGCCATCTCCGCCTCGATTCTTGCGTCAATGCTCGTGGCCATCACGCTGATCCCCACGGCAAGTGCACGGTTGTCGTTCGGTACCGAGAATCGCGCGCACACCGGCAACGGATTGCGCGAGCGGCTCATCGCAGGCGTCGATCGTTTGATTTCTACGCCCAATCAGCGACGGGCAACGATCGGCATTACGGTCGCGGCCAGTGTCGCCGTCATCCTGGTTCTGACGCCGCCCGCCGAATACCTGCCGGAAGGTGAAGAGGCGAAGACGTTTGCCGCCATGAACGCGCCGCCCGGTTACAACATCGAAACGATGAAAGAAATCGGCCTCAGCGTGCAGGACTATTTCCTCCAATACCTCGGTGACGATCCCGCGGAATTCGACCGCGGTGAAACCGATGTGCCCGCGATCAAGTACCTGAACACACGCATCGCGGCGGACGGCTTCCGTATCATCTCGGAGCCGGTGCGACATGCCGATATCGACGAACTGATGGATGCGATCACAGAGCGGTATCGCCAGTACCCCGGTATGCGCGCTTTCGCCGCCCGTGGCTCGATCATCTCCAGCAACGACGGCGGCACGCGCAGCATCAACCTCGACATTTCGGGACCGAATCTCGGTGTGATTTACGCATCTGCTATGGCCACATACCGGCGCGCCGAAGAGGTGCTCGGAAACCCGCGCATACAATCGAGCCCCTCCTCGCTCGCATTGTCGCAACCCCTGCTCGAGGTCCGGCCGGATTGGGTGCGCGCGGCCGAACTGGGCCTGGCCGCTGGCGACGTGGGCTACACGGTTGCGGCGCTCACCGACGGCGCGTTCGTCGATGAGTACTTCGAGGCGGACGACAAGATCGACATGTTCCTCTATGGCGCCTCGGGCGGCCAGACGGATGTCGACAGCCTGGGCAGCCTGCCCATCTATACGCCGCAGGGCAGCATACTGCCGCTGGATACGATCGCTACGATCCACGAGACCGTCGATACCAATTCGATTCGGCGCATCAACGGCCAGCGAACGGTCACACTGAACATCATTCCTCCGGCGGCCATTCCGCTCGAAACCGGGGTCGAGATCGTGCGCAACGACGTGGTGGCGTACCTGCGTGACTCAGGCGCATTACCCGCCAACGTCAATATCGACATCTCCGGCGCCAGCGACCAGCTGGACGCCACCAAAGCGGCACTCGGCGCCAACCTGCCGGTGGCGCTGATCATCGTGTACCTGCTGCTGGTAGCCATCTTCCGGCACTGGGGCTACCCGTGGCTGATCATGACCACGATCCCGCTCGGCATAGCCGGCGGCATCGTGGGGTTGGCGCTGCTGAACCTCGTGGGCGTTCTGATGAGTTCGCTCGGCCTCGGGAACTTGCACCAGCCCTTCGACATGATTTCGATGCTCGGCTTCCTGATCCTGATGGGCACGGTGGTCAACAACCCGATTCTGATCGTCGATCGTGCAATGCAGCTCATCAGGAAACAGGGCTCAACGGCGATCGACGCAGTACGTGCGGCGGTTGCGGCCCGCGTTCGACCGATAGCGATGTCGACGCTGACGACGATCTGCGGGCTTTCACCGCTGGTGTTCATCCCCGGTGCCGGCACGGAGCTCTATCGAGGTGTCGGCGCCATCGTGCTTTTCGGCATTCTCGGCGCGGCAGTCGTGTCGCTGACGATGTTGCCGGCACTGACTATCGCCGTGCTGCAGTGGAACGAGAACAGATCGCGTCAATCCCCCGCTGTTCGCACCATCTAGCCTTCGGCGCAGGGTTCTCGGCAGAATCCGCTTTCTTGTCTCCCGGGTTCGATTTTCTGAGAAATACGTCCCTAAACGCCGCGGCACCGGCTGCTAATCTGACCTATCTCGCGAAATGATCTCGCTGGAATTCGGAGTCTGTGATGCCAATGACCAAAGGCATGGATGTCGCGCTGCTCGGCGAGTTTTCGCCGTTCAATGCGCTCAAATCGACCAATCTGGCGGATCTCCTGGACCATATCGACGTGCTGCGGGCGGCTCAGGGCCAGGCGCTGTTCAATAAGGGCGACACCGAAAAACGCTCTATCTACCTGCTTTCCGGCAGGGTCTCGCTAAAGGACGGCGATCGTAGTCTGGGCACCCTTGCCGGCGGCACCGAAGAGGCCCGCAACCCCATCGCGCCGGTGTTGCCGCGCCAGGTATCTGCCGTTGCGACGGATGACGTCGAATACTTCAGCATCGACAGTGAGACGCTCGATGTAACGCTTACGCTGGACCAGACCGGCGTATACGAAGTCGGCGATTTCGGTTCCCAGCTGAACGGCCAGGAAGGCGACTGGATGAGCGCCCTTTTGCGCACGAAGACCTTCGAACTGATACCGCCACAGAACATCCAGATGATCTTCCAGCGCCTGAAGAGGCTCGACTACAAGGCCGGGTACGTCGTGATTCGCCAGGGCAGCAACGGCGATCATTTCTATATCATTCGGAGCGGTCGTTGCAAGGTCACTCGGGAGACGCCGGCGAACAAGGAGAATATCGACCTGGCGGAGCTTCGTGTGGGCGCGACATTCGGCGAGGAAGCGCTGATTTCCGACGAGGCGCGTAACGCAACGGTCACGATGCTGACCGACGGCATCCTGATGCGACTGGACCGGGACGATTTTCAGTCCCTCCTGAACGAGCCGATGATCATCTCATTGAGTCACGACGATGCCGATGAAGCCATCAGCCAGGGAGGCAAGTGGCTCGACGTCCGCGTGCCGAGCGAGTTCAAGGCGTTCAGCAAGGCGAACGCCACGAACCTGCCGCTGTACCTGCTTCGCCACAAACTCGATGTCCTGGATCGCAAAACGCCTTACGTGGTCTATTGCGATACAGGGCGGCGTAGCTCAGCGGCGGCCTTCATCCTGAATCAGCGCGGTTTCGAGACGGCCGTTTTGAAAGGCGGGCTCAATCGCAGCGATCTCTAGCAGGCTGTAGCAATACAAAACAAACAGTTACAGCTGCCATTTCATTTGTTTTGTGACACAGTTCAAGGTTCTCGCCAGACTCTGAAACATAATATCCCGGTAATAGGACTAAATCAGTCCGGTTTATGGAAATTCCGTAGACGAACTGGCGAGAGGATTGGTGATTGTGAAAACGCGTCTGATTTCAGACCGGAAGTGTGATCTCTACGGAGCTGCGCTGGCTTCCGTTACTTTCGCGTTCGACATCTACCACCCACCCGGCATCGCCGGGGCAATGCCCTATATCGCCCTGCCCCTCCTCGGCTTGCTCGCAAGGTCCTCGCGCGCCGTCATCCGTCTCGCCGTCCTCGGAACGGTTCTGAACGTCGGCGGCGTCGTCATGGCAAAGTCGGGAGCGCCGCTCTACGCCTTGCTGGTCAATCACCTGATGAGCGGTGTTCTGGTCTGGATGGTGGCGTACATCTCGCTGACCCATCTCGCCGTCGGCAACCGGCTTCGGGCCAGTCTCCACGATGCCGCTTTTCGCGATCCTCTGACCGGCCTCTACAATCGGCGCTATGTCTTCGATATCTTCCGGAACGAGCTCGCAAAGTTCAGACGCTATGGCGACCCGTTCTCCGTCATCGTGATCGACGCCGACCATTTCAAGCAGGTCAACGATCAGTACGGTCATTGCGCCGGTGACGTGGCGCTCAAGGCCATCGCGGACGCGTGCAACACGTCGGTTCGGGATACCGATGTGGTGGGTCGCTTTGGCGGTGAAGAATTCATCGTTTTGTTGCCGCACACAAATGCCCCGGCCGCCTCGATCGTCGCGGAGCGCATCCGCAAGACGATGTCACGCAGTGAACTCGACTCGCAAGGCCACCGGTTCGGTGTCAGCCTGAGCCTCGGTATCGCCGAAGCCGGCGTGCATGCTGACGAATTCGACGAGTTGATCGCGGCGGCTGATCGGGCGCTCTACGAAGCGAAGAACGCCGGTCGAAACCAGACCCGGGTTGCCGAGACCGTGAAGCAACCGGCGCGCTTCCTCTGTCCTCACGAGCGGGCCGCGTAGCGCGATTCACAGTCGCCAGATTCGCTGCCAGACCTCGGCCAGGGCCCGGTCGCTGAACGACACTGGAAGAAGCTCCGCGGGCTCCTCGACCCAGTGCGGGTTCTCGAGCCGGGCTACGACGTGCGTAAAGACGTAAGTCGGTTCCGTGCCCATCCGCAGGTCCGCGAGCACGAGGCGGCCGTCTTCGACAGTGGTGCGCATGAAATCGCGCGAGAACCATCGCAGCCGTTGCACCGCCCAGAGGTTGCTCGCCGATTCGAGTGCCTCTTTATCGGATACGTAGGCGTCGAAGCGCATCGTGCCCTCATGCAGGACCAGCGAATCGAACCCTTCGAGGTAGCCTTCGTCGGTCAGAACCACGGCGCGCCACAACAATGTATTGAACGGTGTCGGCGTCAGGAACACCGGTGCGTCGTCGAGGCCCATCTCGGCAAGCGCTTCGTCGACATGGTTGTGCACGATGCTCTGTGCGACCCATGACCAGCCGATGTACAGCGTACTGATCGCCAGGGCAGCGCGTAGCGAGCTTCCGCTGAAGCTCGTCAACGGCCGAATGGCCGCAATCAGTACGGCAAGCAGCAGCGGCAGGGTGTACAGCGGGTCGATGATGAACAGCGTGGCCCACGCTGCGGGGTGCGGTTCGAGCGGCCAGAACAACTGGGTTCCGTAGGCCGTGTGTGCATCAAGCAACGGATGCGTCACCAGCGCGAGACTGATCAGCGCGAGCCAGCGCCAGGGCGCCTCCCGTATCGGTGCCCACCAGCGCCGCAGGGCGAGCCAGAGAAGTACCGAGAACGGCGCGAGCACGAGCAAGGAGTGGCTGAACCCGCGGTGATAGGTGAAATTCTCCACCGGGCCGCCGTAGTCGATGAAGACGTCCAGATCAGGCAGCGTGCCGAGCGCCGCCCCGACCAGGATCGCCTTGCGTCGGGCGCCCCGGGGTGCGATAGCGCCGCCGATTGTCGCGCCGAGAACGGCCTGCGTTATAGAGTCCATGCCGGGAGCCTACCACGAGCGGGAACGCCGCCCTGCCCCAACGGGGTCGATTCGGTTCTAGTCTTCCGACACGTTGAACACGAGTTTCGTACCGACGCGCTTGCTGATCAGTTGGCCGCGGTACTCGAAAGGCTCGAACTCCCATTTCTCGACGGCACGTACGGCTGCATTGTCGAACAGCTCCCCGGGTTCGGATGCCTCAATCGAGATGTCCGTCGTTTCTCCGTCCGGCGTCACCGTGAAGTAGACATCAACCCAGCCCGACACCCCGCGAGTCAGCGCGATCTTTGGAAAGCGCGGCGCTACGCGCTTGACGAGATTCAGTTCGGAAACGGCAGAGATTCGTGTTTCCTCGGCTGTTACCAACGCGCTATCGAGAGATGCGGACATCGTATCGATCGTCGATACGTCGGCGCCGAGATCCAGCACGGCCTTGAGCAGCCGGTCGGCATCGTCGAGATTGCCGGCGGAAACGTCTTCGTCGAAAGCCGAAACGATTGCGTCGCGGACCTCGCCGGTCAGTTGCTCGCGTTCCGTCGACCAGTCGTTCTGTTCTGCAAGCAGATCAACGGCACTCGCGCCCGAGGGCGTCAGGAGGTGACCGTCCGTAATCGAGCGCCGCACGGCGGTAAGCCAGGCCTGTCGCGCTTCGTCCGCGCGAAGCTGGGCGCGACGTTGCCGATCGCGTTCTGCCTCGGCTTGCGCCCGTCGAATATCGGCAATCGATGAACGTGCGGCGTCGAGAGAACGGGGATTGCGGCCCGGTACCGCCGCCGCCGACCTGAGCGCTTCGGATGCGGCCCGATCGTCGCCGGACCGGGCGCTGTCCAGCGCCTCTTCAATGAATGCCGACGCGCGCTCATCCAGCGATTGTCGCGTCGCCGCTACCAGCGAATGATCCGGCGCGTAACGCGCGACGATCGAAGCGATCTCGTACGCGTCATCGAAGCGTTTCTCGGTGAGCAAGGCTTCAACCGACGTTTCGATACTCGCGAGGACCGCAGTCCGCTCGGCGCCGGCTACGGAGTCTTCCGGGTTGGCATCGAGTACGCGGCTGTAATAGAACAGCGCGCTTTCCGATTCCGGCACTACGAGGATTTCCGCGCCAGCCGCCAGCCGAGCCTTGCGAAGGTCGGCATCGACGCTGGTTGCAGGCTTCTCGGGCGCGGTCGCCGATTCATCGGCGACAGTCTCCGAACCCGGTTCATCGGCAGCATAGTCTCGTTGCGGTTCTTGCGGCTCGCTGATCGTCCATCCCGGTTCGGCAGGTTCGCTGGCCGGTTCGGTATCGAGGTAGATCCATCCGACCCCGACGACGGCCAGCACTGCGCCCGTCAGGCCCAGCAACAATGGCAGGGAGCTCTTTTCGGTCGAAGTACTCATCTACACGGTCCCGTCCCGGTCGTCCGGGTTGCCGACGCCCGAGGCCGTCGGCTCAGCCGGTCGCCGAAATCGATTGAGGAACTGGCTCAGGGTTTGGCTGGGCTTCTCCGGCTCGGGTGCATCAACGACGTGGTGCCGCTTGTGTGACTCCGGGTTCTCGCAGAGCTGAAGATGATGCAGAACCGCCGCATTGATATCCATGCGCAGCTGGCCCGGCTCGATCGGCTTGGTCGAATACCGGTAAATCTGCCCGTAGTTGATCAGGTTGATCATGTCTGTTGAATCCTTGAAGTCGCTGACCACGATCGTGACAAGCTCGGGCATGCGCTGCTTGAGCGCGTTGATGATCTTTTGCAGGATCGTGCGGTTCGTCGTGAAGTCCGTCACGAGTACGCCGGCCTTGCCTTCCTTGATTGCTTCGCCGACTTTGACCAGCGTCGTCGCGATCGTCGTTTCGCGATCGCCGGCGGCAGCGCGAATCACGCTGGCTGCGAAATCGGAATCGACCGTAAACGCTACAACGCCGATCTCCTTGTGCGGCGATGCGAGTGTCTCCGGCGCGGCGACGGGCTGCGGCGGCCGTTCGGCATCGAGGACTTCAGATTCACTGGTGTCGTCGCCCGACATGACGATATTCCTGACCGTCTGCCACTGCCCGGGCTGCAGGTCCAGAGCCAGATTCGGAGTCGTGGCATCAAAATCCGGTAAAGTCCCGGCCGGGTCCGCCGGTACGTCCGTTTCGGGCGGTGTCTCCGGAGCCGATGCCGCGGGTGCGGATGTCACTGGTGCATCCGGCAAGGGTGCCGTTTGTGCCTTCGGTGCGGATGCCTCCGTCACGGGAGCTGCCGGAGGCTCGACCGGCTGCGGCGGCGGCGCCGCGGGTTCGGGCTTCGCCGGGGCGACGGGCTGCGTCCTCGAGGCATCGACCGCCAGGCCGAGAGTCTCGCGAAGCAGGTTCGGCGGACACGGTTTGCTCAGGAAGCGGAACACCTCCCCTTCGTTGATGGATCCCTGGATCGCCGCGGGATCGGCATAGCCGGTCAGCAAAATGCGAACCGTCCTGGGTGAACACTTCTTGATATGCGCGAGGACCTCGATGCCGGTCATACCGGGCATGCGCTGGTCGGCGACGATCACGTCGATGTCATTGCCGTCGATGATGGACACTGCATCCGATCCCGAGCTCGCGAGAAACAGCTCATAGTCGCGACGAAACAGTCCACGCATCGCGTTCAGGACGCGCTTCTCGTCGTCGACAAACAGGATTCTTGCTTTCGCGGTCATGGCTCGTTATGCAGCCTCGGGTTCCGGTGCGAACTCGTCGTCACTTGCGTCGGGGCCGTCCCGCGGCTCCGCTTCCGATTCCGGCGCCGGGTCATTGGCCGGCTCCTCTGCACGCAACGGCAGGCAGATCGTGACCGTCGTTCCCTTGCCGCTCTCCGACTCGATGATCAGTTCGCCGCCATGCGCAGTGACGATCTGGTCCACGATCGACAGGCCGAGTCCCGTACCTTTGCCCACATCCTTGGTCGTAAAGAACGGATCGCGGATTTTCGCGAGCAAGTCCTCGGGAATGCCGGCGCCGGTGTCCGCGAAGCTGATGCGGATACCGTCGTCGACGGCCTTCGTCTGGATGACGATGTCGCCGGTCTCTTCAATTGCGTCGGCGGCGTTCGTCAGCAGGTTCAGGAAGACCTGGTTGATCTGTGACGGCGAGCAATGGATCGTCGGCAACTCGCCGTAGTGCTTGTGAATCGTGACCTTGTTCTTGAGCTTGTTCTTGGCGATCAGCAGCGTCTTGTTGATCCCGTCATGGATGTCCATCTCGCCTTCGCGTGCACGATCCATGCGGCTGAAATCCTTGAGGCTCTGGGCGAGTTCGGTCAGCTCCTCGAGTCCCTCGATGCTGTCGCCGATCAGGTCGCGCGCCTCATCGATGTCATCGCGCAGTCCTTCGTCGAGAAGCCGCGCAATGTGTGCGATACCTTTCTTGAGCACGGGCTTCAGGTCTTTCTTGGCACGTACGGTCCCGATGATCTCCTCGTTGATCGAGCAGAGTTCGCTGATCGTCTCCATCCGCTCCTGGAGCACGGTCGAGTTGCTGATCAGGTACCACAGCGGCGTATTGATTTCGTGGCTGATGCCGGCCACCAGTTCGCCCAGAGACGACATCTTCTCCGCCTGAACCAGTTGCACCTGGGATTCTTTCAACTCCTCGTACGCTTCGCTGAGTTCATGCGTACGTTCATCGACACGCTCTTCGAGCGAGTTGTTGACGGCCTCGAGATCGTTGTTCGTGCGATTGAGATCCCGGTAGCTCGCCTGCAGTCGCCACATGGCGTAGCCGGTGCCGAGCAGCAGCAGCACCGCACAGATCGACAACAGCAAACCGGCGCGCTCGGCCCGGCTGACGCGACGTCGATTGTCGTCGAGGATGGCATTCGACAGCGACCACAGCGATTCGGAGATCGTACTGTCCGTCAGTGCCGTCAGCGCCGCCTCGGCCGCCTCGCGCCGGTCCACCACGTCCGTCGCGCCATCGACGAAGGTCTTCATCGTCCCGGGCGCTTTCGCGTTCAGCGGACGGTCGTTGCGGAAACCGTCGATCCTTTCCCGCAGTTGCGAAGCCGTCGCGTCGCCGCTGCCGGTTGCGTACTCGATGACGCCGAGCGCCAGCGAGAAGACGTTTTGCGATTCGAGGCGCAGGTTGAATCGACGCAGATCCTTTACCACGATCGGCGACTCTTCCTGCATCGTGCGCAACGCGCCTGCGAACGCCGTCTGTTTCTCGAAGAAGTCCCGTCCGTCGGCCGTAAAGGCCCGCACGGCGCCATCGTACTCGACGAGGGTTTCGCGAACACTGGCATTCTCGAGCAGCTCCGGATTCGCGTTTTGCAAGGAGGCATTAACTTCGATCAGGCGAGTCAACGCCGCCTCGGTCGAGGCCGACATCGGGCGGCCGACCTCAAAAGCGCCTTCGGAACCTTCCACGATCGACAGGATGTCTTCACGGCTGGTCTCGATACTGCGCATGCGCTCGGCGTGCGCGATGTAATCGTCCTCGCCGACGGCGCGCGATTCCATGATGAGGACGGAAAACACAGCGATCATCGTGGCCGCCGCGATCGTTGCCAAGAGCCCTTTCAACATAATTCCTTCCTGCAATTCCGAGACTATTGCAGGGCCAGTTTGACAATTTCAGTTGCCAGGCTCAGTGAACGGCATCAAATTACCGTACCAAACGTGCTTGTCGAGGCGCCGTCAGTGGCTCAAACGTGACGCGGATCACATTTGTCGGCGGAACCGTTCAAGTGTTCGCGGTGAGCGGGTATCAGTTCCCCAACGAAAAGGGCGCCCGGCAGGACGCCCATCGTCGAATACCGGCCGAACGGATCAGGCCAGCCAGCCGAAAACCCCGCCGAGCAGTGCGCCGTAGATGAGCGCGTCGACCAACGCCTTGACCGTCGTGGACCAGGGCCGCCCAAACCAGATGCTCTCCTGGAGATACGCCATGCCGTAAGCGACAAAACCCACGGTACCGGCAATGCGAAACACCGAGAGATAGTCCGCACCAACGCTCATCGTGCGACTGACCATGTACGCGGCGGTGATCGCGACGAACAGGTTGTAAACGAAGTTCAGAAGCAGCTTGCCGCCCATTGCCGGTTCGCCGCTCGGTACGATGGTGATGAAACCGACGGGACCTTCGCGAAACTTCGAGATCATCTCGGCGCTTGCCACGTCCTTCCGGCTTACGGCATAGGGCACCGAGTATTGTCCCGGCGCCAATCCCTTGAGGGCAGCACGAACGCCCTCTTCGTCGGGGGTCGGGGCGAAATCCGTCTTGTGCCAGGGCATCGCCATCCAGATCACCGCGCCGGCCAAGAACGTGACGATCGTTCCCGCGAGAATCGGAAGCCACAAAGTCATTATCGTCATATCAACCCCCTTGTTTCGTTGTTATTCCTGGAAACGGTATAGCAGATAGTCATCGGGTATGCTCGCTGCATGGTCATTCGCTTCCTGCCACTCGTGACTGCCCTGGCGCCGGTTGTCGGCGTCAATCTCGCGTACTGGATCGGCGTTCAGTACGGCAACCTGCCGAGTTGCATCCCCTACGTCGACGGCTGCACGTCGATCAGCTCGACCGGCCGCTATCCGCCCGGCGACCGCCTCTTTCGTGCGGTCATGTTGCCGCAGGCGGTGTGGCTGATACTCACCTGGCATTTCTCGGCCGCCTGGTTGAAGACGCTCGGCAGATCGCGCGGCGCGGCTGTCACCGTCGAGATTTCGGGGCTGCTCGGGGCAGCAGCGCTGATCATGTACGTGTCGTATCTTGCGAGCAACGACCCTTTCTACGAGATCATGCGGCGCTACGGTATCTACCTCTACTTCATCGGCACCGTTGTCGCCCAGATCGCAGCGACCTTCGCGTTGCGGCCATCCGGCTTGCGGAGTGTGATGATGTGGATCATCGCCATGCCGTTCGTGCTCGGTATCTACAACGTCATCCAGAAGACCTACATCTCGGACCTGAACAGCATCGAGAACCGCATCGAGTGGATCGTCTCATTGCTGATGCAGTTGTGGTTCGTCGCCCTGTACTTTGCGTGGCGACGAAGCAACTTCAAGGTCGTGCCAAGGACCTCGCAGTCGCTTCATTGAAGGAACGGGTCGGCGAGAGCCGGATCGGCGAGTATGGACTCATCGGTCAGCGATTCGAGAAAAGCGATCAGGTCGGCGCGTTCTTCATCGCTCA
The DNA here is from genome assembly GCA_028277265.1 of Woeseiaceae bacterium. Classification (GTDB taxonomy): domain Bacteria; phylum Pseudomonadota; class Gammaproteobacteria; order Steroidobacterales; family Woeseiaceae; genus UBA1847. The sequence goes on from JANQGP010000354.1 coordinate 19,191, forward strand.
ATTCGAATCCCGTAACGAACTCCGATTTGAACGGACTGAGCCGGCCGTCGCCCGCGTGCGGACCGCTTTCGATGATGCGTCCGCCGCGCTCGTAATGGCGGACGGCTTCGTCCAGCGTCCCGATACTGCCGTCGTGCATGTAGGGCGCCGTTACCGCGATGTTGCGCAAGGTCGGAGCCTTGAAGCGTCCCATGTCCCGGCGTTCGCCCGTCATGTCGAAAAGACCGGTGTTGTCACTCGGGTAAGCGCCGTTTCCATCGAGGTTGTAAAGCCCCGTGTTGTGATAGCCAACCCGCTCGATCCGGGAATTGATGTGCGTGGTGCTGTCGGTGAAGTTGAACCCGCCATGGCAGTGAAAACACTCGAGTCGCTCGGAGAAAAACAGGTCCATGCCGCGCGCCGCACTATCGCTGATCGCATCCGTGCGACCGGCGAGGTATCGATCATAAGGGGAATCGAAACCCGTGATGGTGCGGACGAATGCCGCGATCGCGCGTACCGCATTGAGCAGCGAATGAGGATCCGCATCGTTCGGGAATGCCTCCCCGACGAGTCTGCTGTAGCGTTCCTCGTGCAACAGTCGGACGAGCCGGTCTTCGTGGCCACCGAGTCCCATCTCGATCGGGTTGTCGCCGAACAGGGGTGTCAGTGCCTGGTCCTCGAGGCGGTCCATCAGCGGGTTCGCCCAATCCAGCCTGGACGCGTACGCAACGTTGACGAGGCTCATGGCGCTCCGGGGATGTACTTCGCCGGTGGAACCGATCGAGCGTGGTTTGCCGTCGGTGAACGCCAGCGCCTGGATGTGACAGGTGGCGCAGGACATCGATTCATTCCCCGACAGGCGCTTGTCGTAGAACAACCAGCGGCCGAGCTCCACTTTTGACGCATGCATCGGATTGTCCGCAAGAACCTGCGGCGGTGGCAGGTCTTCTGGAAGCTCCCATCGCCATTCCGGTTGCCTCAGCCACAGCCACGCAAGAAGGCCCAGCAGTCCTGCCGCCGCGAGTCCGGAGCACAACCTGATCATAGGAGCGAAAATACGCGCTGTTCACCAGCCTGGCGCCCGGACCCGAAGTCGGTTCCGAGCGCGCGGAACGGCGCGATACAATCCTGCTCGGCCGGCCCGGAAGAGCAGTCGGTCGCCGTGCCATCGTCCAGGTCGACACCGGTCATGAGCTTGCCGAGATCTACGGCGACGCGACTCTCGCCCGGAACGAAGCCGTCGAGTTCGACGTCAATGCGGTTGGCGAAACGGCAACCGGTCACATTGCCGACCGTGCCTTCGCAGCCGGCACTGCCCACATGAATCCAGAAACCGTCGGATGCCGTTCTAACGCCGGCCCTCAGGAACTTGTAGCCGGAGCGCCAGTGCCAGTGCATAGCAGGGTCGTCGAGCGGCGGGCTCGCCGTCAGTGGATTGGCGTGGTTCAGCCTAAAGGGAACGCCGACTGTAAACCGAAGCGTTCGGTAATCTCCGTTACGCGCTACGCCGACGAGCTTCGTGGCGATCTCGGTCGTGCCGTCCCGGCACGCACCGGTGCCGTCTTCGAGGTCGATCAACGCGACCACGTCGTTCTGCCACGGTTTCTCCACCACGAATCCGACGTCCCGCGCGACCCCGTCGGTGGTGACGATCCGGGGATTGCTGATGTAAAAGCGTAAATCGGTCAGCGCAGGTTCGCTTCCGTCACAGGTCAGCGGCACGCCATTCCATGTTGCGACGAACGGGATTTCGAGCCCGAGGTCCCAGCGGCTGCAGGAGAGGCTCAGGGCGGCGAGGCAGACGGCCAGTAAGTTGCGCGCCGGCAAGATCAGGTCGCTGTCTTGCTGACGCCGGCCGAGTCATCCTCGTTGGCCGATTTGCCGTCTTCCTTTTCCGGCGCCGCGGTATAGTCGAGTACGCCGGTCGCGAGCAGGTCCGTCGATGCCCGCGCAACTGACAGTTCCGTCTGGACTTCGCGAATCCTCGCTTCAGCGTGTACGTTTTCGGTTGCCCGCTCGGCAAGCTCGGCGCGAAGCTCGCGCGTTTTGATGACGGAATCTTTGAGATCGGCCTTGATACGCTCGATCCTGGACTGCTGATCCGAGATGACGTTGTCCCGCCGCTGGATACCGACTGTCGTCTCCTTGAGCTCATCCTCCAGGCGTTCGAGTTCCGTCAGGGACTTATCCGAGTCGCCCTGGGCGATGCGCAGTTCCGCCTCGAGTTCGCGAATCCGATCATCCCGGGGGTCGCGTTTCCTCGCACGACTCCGTGCTCCCAGGCTGGAACTGATCGACGAGAGCAGCCAGCCGACCAGGAACGCGCCGGCCGTATACAGGATCAGTTGCTGCGGAAGCTCGACAAACATCTGGCTATCATTATTGGGATTCGCGGTGCAGAAAAGGACAGAGTTCTCACTCTGGAGGACCCCTGCCCGGGCTCAGCGTGACCATAAATGCTCTCCGGGCAAATGGCAACCGGCCACAAATAGCTTTTTCACCAATAACTTACGCATCATGCCGCGCTGCGAGGTAGCGCTGAACCGTGCCCGGGAAATCCGTGAACAGACCGTCGATCGACAGTTCCTCGACGGCGAACGCCAGCAGGTCGTCGAAAGCGCCGAAACCCGGAGGCAGCGCGTCGCTGCGAAACGTGTAGGGGTGCACGACCAGCCCTGCCGCATGCGCCCGGCTCACGAGGCCGCTGTCGCTCACACGATTGTCTTTCCTGTGATGGCGGTAGAGCTGGTTGACCCAGGGCCCGATGCCGTCAACGGTATTGGCGAGATTGCTCAGGCCTCGCGCTGTTCGCAGCGCCTCGTAGTTCGAATCGTCGGCTTCCCAGTCATCCTCTCCGATCAGTTGCACGAGCTTGAGTCGGCAACCGAGTTCGTGACGTATGCGACGCACCTCATGCTCGTCGAAGCACTGCAAATAGCATGCGTCCGCGTGTTCCGTAAACCCGAATCGCGCCAGCACATCA
>JANQGP010000371.1 GCA_028277265.1 Woeseiaceae bacterium
GAAATGGATATCGAAGCGATCAGCGGCGCCGCGACCGTAGCCGTCGCCAGCACCATCGTCTTCCTGCTGATCGCGAAGTCGTGGAGTGCCCTGAGTCGAACCGTCAGTTCGACGTCCAATTTCGCCGACAGCATCATGCACGAGGCTGCGCAGCGGTTTCGCGACGAACTCGACCGGCTGTCGAGGTCGCAGTCCATCTACCTCAGCGGAGCGCTGGCGTTCGTCGTGTTGTTTGCCGCAGCCTACGTCCTGGAGGCGGAGGCGTTGTTTGCCGGGTACCCGCGCTGGCAATTGTGGTTGCAGATTGCGTTTCTTTCACTGACTGCCGCGTTCGCGGCTTGGCACCTCGCCCGCACGGTGCTCGCGCGCCGACAGGTCCGATTCGTGCGCGATGCGAATATTGCGGTGGGACATCAGCTTCAACAGATCGCCACGGGCGCCAATCGCGTTTTTCACGATGTCACGACACCGGCAGGCGTCGTCGACCACGTGCTTGTCGGCCAGTCCGGGGTCTATGCCGTCAACGTCGTCGCGCGACGTGCGCGCAAGAACGGGCACGTCGCGATGCACGGCAACGAACTGCATTTCTCGAATGACGACGAGCCGGTACCCGTCGTTGACGCAACATCAGGAGCGGCACGTCTCGAGAAAGAGGTATCCCAGGTCCTCGGTCACAAGATCCGGGTGCGGTCGGTCATCGCGGTACCCGGCTGGGAAATCGGTGAACAGGCCAGTGAACACCACCTGCTGGTCAACGAACGAACGCTCGCGATGTTGCGCGGCTGGAAAGACAAGTCCGACTACCTCATGAACGAGGACGTCGACGCGTTGCAGGCCGAGCTGACATCGCGCTGCCGCCACGGCAACGCGCCGCAATAGCCTTCCGTCAACTAGCCGCCCGCGCCTGGCCGCCTCCCTGCATCGCCGTTTCGAGTTGCTCGCGCGCGTCCGCGAACTGGTCCGCGGCTTTGACGAGGTAGGTCGCAGCCTCGTGATCGTACCCGTCGGCCGATGCCGACCAGACACGGTTGACGTAGCGCTCGCCGGCGGCGAAGCTGCTCATGATGTCGGCATAGGTTTGCAGACCGAAAAGGTGGATCATACTTTCGCGCGCGTCGGCGAAACGGCGCAGGTCCGTGCGCAGTTTCAGGTCGATCGCCTGGCGCAGGGCCGCCCCCGTTGCGGCGGCATCACCGGCGATTTCGCCGAGATCGCGTACGATGTTGTCGATGGACTCGCGAAGCTCGCCACGGTTGTTCTCGAGCACGGCGTCCGAGCGGGCATGCGCGGACTCCTGCCGCTTGAACACGATGAGCCCGACGATCGCGGCGAAGGCGGCGAAGGCAAACATGGTCCAGTTGACATTCTGCACGTCGAGCGAGGTGGCAAAGGCGCCGGCAAGAAAACCGCCGGCAAGTAACAGGTAACCAAGGTTTTTCATCGCCAACCCCCTAGGATGTCAACACGATGTGCAAAGCGTCGCCGACCCCGACGAGCGCTTCGCCGACGATCAGGCCCGCGGCGACGGGTATACCGACCTCCTCGCTCCAGGTCTTGCCTTTGAAGCGATCCGACAACTCCCGCGCAAGCGTGCCGAGGGAGTAGGTCAGTACGATATTGAACGGCAGGTAGAAGCCGAGACCGACCGTGATGCCGAGACCGCCCATGACCGCCGAGAGAATGCCGCCAAGCACTGCGCCGGCCACGTATTTCTGCGTCGGCACATCGCCGCCCATGATGCCGTCGATCGTGCTGGCCAATGCCTGCGCCTGCGGCGCGGGCAGCTTCTCGCTGCCGAGGCCATGCGATTCATTGAGCACGAATATGACGCCGATCACGACGATCGGACCGAGCCATGCGCCGGCGAACTGGCCGATCTGCTGCATGCGCGGCGTCGCGCCGACCAGATAACCTGTCTTGAGGTCGAGCATCAGGTCGGTCGCCTGCGACATGGCGACGCACATGGCGGCGCCAACCATCAGTGCCGCGATGATCGAGTCTTCACGGCCCATGCCGAACGCCTGTGTCAGGACGATCAGCAGCGTAATGCCGACCAGCGTCATGCCGGACAACGGCGACCAGTTGGTACGACCGATCGCCTCGGAAAGGATGATGCCGGCCATCCAGATCCACAAGGTTCCGAGCAGCGCCATACCGATGCCGCGCCCGAGACTGACCGACTCCGCCGACTTGACGGCCATGAAGCCGAGCAGGATCGCGGCGCCGAGTACCGCGAAATAGAGCAGCTTGATCGGCATCTCGTCGTTCGACTTGCCCGTCGATACCTTTGCCGCCTTCTGCATGGACTTGATCGCGCTGATGATCAGCGGCGACGCGAGAATGACGCCCATGATGGCGCCGCCGATCAGCATGCCGATACCGAGCGGCCGGAACAATTCGAGGCGCAGCGCACTGGGCGTGTTGATGAGGTTGCCGTCCGCGCCCGTGGGAAACATCCCCGTAGCCGAAAGCACGGGCGCCAGGAACCAGTACGCGACGAAACCGCCGATGATGAATGCAATACCGCCGCGGCCGGCGATAAATCCTACGCCGATCGTCATCAGTGACAGGTACCAGATACCGTTCATGTACTCCGGCATGTTGATCAGTGCGCCGAGGTTCCAGTTGGAAATCCCGGTCTCGATGGTCCCGAAGTGGATGCCGGCGCTGATGAGTGCCGCAACCAGAAGAATCACGGCCTTGCGCACGCCGGCACCCGGCGACTTGAGAATGGTCGCGACCGCAACGCCGCCCGGATACGTCAGGCGCTCGTAGTCGATCATGTGCTTGCGCAGCGGAATGATGAACGCGATTCCGAGGAAGGCGCCGGCGATACAGCCGAACGTCAGTATCGTCGAGTCGAATTGATCGCCGAAGCCGAGCAGGAAGATGGCCGGTACGGAGAACATCATGCCGGACGAAGCCCCGTTTACGCCCGACGCGATCGTCTGCACGATGTTGTTCTCGATGATGCTCTTGCGCCTGAGCATGCCGCGCAGGATGCCGAAGCCGAGTATGGCGGCGAGTTCCGAACCCTCGATCGAAAAACCGAGGATCAGGGCCGCGTAGCCGATCGACACGGCGATTATGCAGCCGATGATCCAGCCGACGATCAGCGCGACCCAGGTGAGTTCCGGATATGGCCTGGCAGCGGCCGACGACGGGTGATTCACTCCCTTCCCCTTGTTGTTTTTTCGCAAAGCCTACCACAGCGGTTCGAGCCGTGCCGCCAGTTGGTCCGTCTCGATAACGTTGACGAATTCCTCTGCCATTGCCTCGCAAGCCGCCACGCACTCGCGCCAGATCCTCTGACGCTCGTCAGGCGTGTAGTTCACGAAGTCGGAGCGGTCCGGGAGCTTGCGGTTGGGGAGACTCGCAACGAACTCGTCGGATGGACTGACGAGGATCGTGCGGTCGACGTTGCCGGCCTGTGGCCGGCGCCATTTGAGCCGCTTGTCGAACCAGCCGGGCACGATGCGTCCGTAGAAATGCGGGAACAGCGTCAGACGCTCTTCCGCGCTATGCGGCAGATCGAGATGGTAGTCGATGACACCGCCGTCCCGGTAGACGCCGGGTCGCGCACCTGCGATATCGCGAACGCCGGTCAACACGAGCGGAATGGAGCCGGTTGCGATCACCGCATCCGCCAGGTTGTCGGATGTCATCTCGATCGTCTGCAGCGGGAAGCCGGTCACGTCGAAGAAGGGCGGCACGTCGCGCTTGTCATAAAACAGGGCGCGTTCGAACGACCAGCCAAGCGTGGATCGATGGACGGCGTTCAGCAACGCCGTCACCATCAGTGCAAGCGCCAGCACGGCGCGGTTCTCGGTCGCCAGCACATGACGACTGCGAACGGCCATGACGTGCATGCGAAACAGCGGGTTGGTCAGGATTTCGTCAACGCCGGTCGCACCGAGCACGGCTTCGAGAATCTCGCGACTTTTCGCCGTTATCTCCCGGACGTCCGGATTCTCGCTGTAGGTTTGCGAGAGGTACCGCGCTTCGAAGCGCTCGATCGCGGCGCGCGGGTCCGCTTGCGCGTAGCACGCGAATCGCCAGGAACCGATCGAACTGCCTATCAGGTGTACCGGACCTTCCAGCTTAGGCACGATCGTGTCGATAATCGCGCGGTCCAACTGGCTCAGAACCAGCCACTTGGCACCGCCCGAGGCGCCCGCCATCGTGCCGATCGACGATATGTCGAATCCGTGCCTGCGTACGGTCTCGAGGGCACCGGCGCCCGCCTTGAAGGTCAAAGAGAACGGTTTCACAGAATTCGGGATTCCCGGCGTCGATCCACGATATTGGCGGTTATTATAGGGACTTCCCGGTAACGGCGGCTCATCAGAATGTTGCGACTATCGATTCCTGCCCTGTCGGCGGCCCTGCTCGTCGGTCTCGCGCACACCGCGGCCGCGGACGTCGAGGAACCGCCACTCAAGGTCGCGCCCTCGGGAAGCGATGCCGGCAGCTGCCTCGACAACCCGTGCCGCAGCCTCGACTTCGCACTGCGGCGTGTCGGCAAGAACGGCAGAATCGTCGTTGCCGCGGGTCACTACGAGCTGCGCGACCCCGGTGACGTTTTCTACCTCGTCAGCGGCGCGATCGAGGTTCAGGCCGAGGCCGGCGCCGTGCTCGTCGGCGTCCCGCACCAGTTCGCCAACGATCTCGCCGCTCGCGGATTCCGCACGATCGCCGACAGCAAGGGACTCGATCGCGACGTCGCCGCCAAGCTCGCGGACACGCGAAACACGCTGCAATCGAACACCGCCGCAACGGCCTGCTCGGGCGGCTTCGCCGGTGTGTTTCCCTGCGACAACGTCGATCTTCTGGCGCACCTGTCGGACCGCACACCGGCCACACGCGGCGCCGACATCTGGGGTTTCATCGACCTCAATTCACATCGCGAGTACGCGATCATGGCATACAGCCGCGGCACGGCCGTCTACGACGTAACCGATCCCGCGAACCCGCGTGAAGTCGGATTCGTCGACGGCCAGACGACGACCTGGCGCGACATCAAGGTCTACCAGTTCTGGAATGCGATCGACAATCGCTGGAACGCCTACGCCTACATCACGGCCGACAACGCGAACGACGGCTTGTTCATCGTCGACCTGACCGAACTGCCGCATCGGATCTCGAGAGTGAGCCATGCCAGCGACTTCGCCGCGGCGCACAACGTGTACCTGTCCAAAACGGACTTCAGCACGGGCCTCTCGCTGACCGGCGAAGCGCCCACGCTCATTGTCGCGGGCTCGAACCGCGACGATGGCCGTTTTCGCGCCTATTCGCTCGACGATCCTCGCTCCCCGGGGTTCGTCGCGAGACCCGGTACACCCGCGGGCCAGCCCGCCGCCGACCGGCTTTACATGCACGACGCCGCGTCCATGCTCGTCGCGGACAGCCGCAAGGACTCGCAATGCGTCAACGCGTCGGCATCGCCGTATTGCGATGTGTTGTTCGACTTCAACGAATCGACGCTGGACATCTGGGACATCACCGATCCGGCCAATCCGGTTCGACTCAGCCGCACGCCCTACGGCAACGCCGGATACTCGCATTCGGGCTGGTGGTCGGAGGATAAGCAGTATGTCTTCCTGCAGGATGAACTCGACGAACGTGACAACGGCCTCGCCACGACACTGCGCGCGTTTTCGATCAACGATCTTCGCAGCCCCGCGCTGGCCGGTACCTGGACCGGGCCGACGACCGCGATCGACCACAACGGCTTTGTTCGCGGCAATCGCTATTACATGTCGAACTACGCACGCGGGCTGACGATTCTCGACATCACGAACCCGGCAAACCCGACCCAGGCCGGCCGCTTCGACAGCTACCCGCCGGGCGATGGCGTGGGCTTCCCGGGGGCCTGGGGAACCTACCCGTTCCTGCCCAGCGGCAATGTCCTGATCAGCGACATCGACAGCGGCCTGTATATCGTCGAGGACAGGACCCTGGACGTTGCGCAGGGATCGCTGAGATTCGCGGCCGCGAGTTTCGGCGCCGACGAGGGCACCGCCGGCAGCAGCCGAATCACGGTCAGTCGCGTCGGCGGCAGCCAGGGTGCCACGAGCGTCGACTGGGAAGTCGTTCCGGCGACGGCCGATGCCTCCGATGTGATCGTGGCGAGCGGCACCTTCAACTGGGGCCTCGGCGACACCGCCGACAAGTCCTTCGTTCTGGGCCTGAACATTGACGGCCAGACCGAGGGCCTGGAACGTCTGCTGGTCCGGCTGTCGGCACCGACGAACGGCGCGACGCTGTCCTCACCGAACATCGCATCCCTATACATCAGCGACGCCGGCGCCTCGCCGGTCGTCGGATTCGCCGACGCCAGCGTCAGCGTGTCGGAGCGCGGCTTTGGCCGGGCAATCGCCGTCGTCCAACGCTCCGGCAGCGCAATCGGCGCGGTCGCGGTGGATTATTCCGTCGCGGCCGGAAATGCGGCCTCGGGCAGCGATTACACGGGGCCGACCAGCGGCACGCTGTCGTGGGCGGACGGCGATGCCGACCCCAAATGGATCGAGTTCGACATCAACGATGACGGCGTCAATGAAGACGACGAGTTCATCCAGCTCGCCCTCAGCAATGCGGCCGGCGCCACGCTCGGCTCCGACCAGCTGCGTATCGACATCCTCGACGGCACCGGCATCAATACAGCGCCCAGCGCCGTGGCCGGCTCCGGCCAGCGGGTTACCGGCGGCGCCGTCGTTACGCTGAACGGCAGCGATTCCAACGACCCCGATGGCGACTCGCTGACCTACGCCTGGACACAGTCGCTCGGGCCCGACGTCGTGTTGAGCGACCCGGCGGCCGCACAGCCGACGTTTACTGCTCCTACGGTCTCGTCGGATACACTGCTGCGGTTTCAGCTGACTGTCTCGGATCCCGGCGGACTCGCCGACTCGGCCTCCGTGTCCGTGACGGTGGCGACAAACGCGCCGGCGCCGGATGGCAACAGCGGCGGTAGCGGTGGCGGCGGTACGCTGTCGTTGTGGCTGATCGCGCTGCTGCTATTCGAACGGATGCGTCTTTATGATCGTCTGTTCGCGATCCGGTCCCGTTGAGATGATGTCGACCGGGACACCGGCTAGCTCCTCGATACGCGCGAGGTAAGCCCGCGCTTTACCGGGCAGATCGTCGAAGTCGGTGATCCCAACGGTCGACGCCTGCCACCCGGCCCATTCCTCGTAGATCGGTTCGCATTCGGCGAATCGATCGACGACGACGGGCACGCCGGCAATCGGCTCACCATCGATCTGGTAACCGACACAGATCTGAATCGTCTCGAGCTCATCGAGCACATCGAGTTTCGTCACACACAGACCGGAGACACTGCTGTTGACGATCGACCGGCGCAGCGCCACGGCATCGAACCAGCCACAGCGGCGCGGTCTCCCGGTCGTGGCGCCGAATTCGGCGCCGACACGCGCAATGTGCTCCCCTGCCTCGTCGAACAACTCGGTCGGAAACGGGCCCGAGCCGACGCGGGTCGTATAGGCTTTTACGATACCGAGAATATAGTCGAGATTCCTCGGCCCGACACCTGTGCCGGTGCTCGCCGCCGCGGCAACCGTGTTCGACGACGTCACGAACGGGTACGTTCCGTGATCGATGTCGAGGAAACTGCCTTGCGCGCCCTCGAACAGAATACTCTTGTCCGAGTCGGCAAGGTCCTGGAGTATCTGCGTGATGTCCGCGGTGACCGGGGCTACGACTTCAGCGTAGCCGAGTGCCTCGTCGAGCGTCCGCGCGAAATCGACGGGCTCGGCACGGAAGTAGTTCCTTAGCAGGAAGTTGTGATAGTCGAGGATCTCGCCCAGCTTGGCGGCGAAGTTTTCGCGCACGAACAGATCGGAAACGCGCACCGCACGCCGGGACACCTTGTCCTCGTACGCGGGCCCAATGCCTCTGCCGGTCGTACCGATGGCGCTTGCGCCGCGGGCTTTCTCCCGCGCCGCATCCAGCGCAACGTGAGATGGCAGGATCAAAGGACAACCCGGGCTTACGCGAAGGCGGTCGAAGACCGGGACGCCGCTGTCGACCAGGGCATTGGCTTCCTTGACCAGCGCATCGAGCGCGAGCACGACGCCGTTGCCGATCAGGCACTTTACGCCGTCGCGCAGAATGCCGGAGGGAATCAGGTGGAGGACAGTCTTCTCACCGTCGATGACGAGAGTATGGCCCGCGTTGTGCCCGCCCTGGAAGCGCGCGACCGCTGCCGCGCGATCCGTCAGCAAGTCGACGATCTTACCCTTGCCCTCGTCACCCCATTGAGTGCCGATGACGACAACGTTCTTACCCATGCCCTTCCTGTTTCGCTTCCCGGTGCGGGCTAGCCGCGCACGATGAACAGCACAACGACCCCGATAACCATGATGACGAGGCCGATATTGCGAATCTGATTGTCACCCAGGCGCGCGATTTCCGCCACCATCTGGCGGTACTTGCGCGGCGAAATGAACGGCAGCATACCCTCGAGGATGAGGACAAGAGCCACCGCCGTGAAAATCTCAGTGATCATCTCACGCCCACCGGGAAGCCGAGTTCGAACAACTGCCGCCTATTGCTCGCCGTCCGACTGGTTCAGGTAACGGAAGAACTCGTTGTTCGGATCGAGCACGAGGACGTCGCCTTCCTGGCCGATCGAGTTCTTGTAGGCGTTGATACTCCGATAGAACGCGTAGAATTCCGGATCCTTGTTGAAGGCGTTCGCGTAGATCTCCGCCGCGCGCGCATCGCCCTCACCACGAATGATCTGGCTCTCGCGGTTTGCGTCCGCGAGTATTACCGTGCGGTCCTTCTCGGCCGTTGACGAAATCAGCGCGGCGGCCTCGCGACCCTCCGCACGCGTTTGCGTGGCGAGTTGCTGGCGCTCGGCCCGCATCTGCTCGTACACCGATTCGCGTACGCGAGCGACGAACTCGACCTGCTTGACACGAAAGTCGACCAGCTCGACACCGAGTCCCTCGGCGGTCGGTCTCGCCAGCGCGAGCATGTCGCGCATCAGCTCCATACGCTGGACCGAGATCGCGTCTTTCGTGGAACGCTTACCGAACTCGGTCACGACGGAGTTCTTGATGATCTCGCGCAAGCGCTCGACGGCTATGCGTTGCGAACCGCCTGTCGAGGTATAGAAAGCAACCTCGTCGACGATCTTCCACTTCACGAAAAAATCGACCGTCATGTTCTGGCGATCGAGCGTGAACACTTCTTGCGGCGCATCGTCGATCTTGAGGATGCGCCGCGGGAACTTGACGACCGTTTCGATCAGCGGAATCTTGAACTTCAGGCCGGGCTCGTAGTTCGCCTGGCGGATCTCGCCGAAGCGCAGCTTGAGCGCGAGCTCGCGCTCGTTGACCGTGAACGCAGACAGCCCGGCAATGACCAGGACCAGGCCGACGATGACGAGCGCGCCAAATCGCGTGTTATTCATTGCCGTACCCTCCTGGCACGTGGATCATTTTCATCCTGGGTTGTCTCCGCGGGCCGCATCTGGGCCGGACTGCCCGACACTCCGTCGACCGACGGCAGACTGATGCCCGACCTGCCGAGGATATCGTTGAGCGGCAGCATCAGCAGGTTGCCGTTGCCGTCCGTATCGATGACCACTTTCGACGATCGTCCGTACACGGATTCGACCGCTTCGATATAGAGCCGGTCACGCGTCACCCTGGGCGCCTGCAGGTACTCGGCCAGCAGCGCCTCGAAGCGCGCCGCCTCACCTTCGGCATCCGCGATAACGCGCTGTCGGTAGGCGTCGGCGTCCTGCAGGATCCGCTGCGCTTCACCGCGAGCCCGCGGCACGATGTCGTTGGCGTAGCGCTCGGCTTCGAGCTGGAAGCGATCGCGGTCGTTCCTGGCCCGCTGCGTGTCGGCGACGGCCTCTTCGACCGCTGACGGGTAGTTGACCGTGTTGATGTTGATCGACGTCACGGTCAACCCGGCGCCGTAGCCATCGAGCGTTTCCTGGAGTTCCTCGATCGTGCGCGCCGGAATCTCCTCGCGGCGCTCGCCGACCAGCGAGGCCAGTGTACTGGTACCGACGACGCCGCGCAGGGCACTCTCGGTGACGTCCTGCAGCGTTTGTTCGGGATCCTCGACCTCGAAACTGAACTTGACCGGATCGGTACGGCGATACTGCACCGCCACGTCGATGTAGACGTACCACTCGTCGGCCGTCAGCATCTCGGTCGAGTAGTTGAAGTCGTTGACCTGCTCGATATTGACAATGTCCACGCGCTCGATCGGAAACGGCAGGTGCCAGCGCAGGCCCGGCATCGTGACGGGCTCGATGAACCTGCCGAAGCGCTGCTCGACGCCGCGCTCGGCAGCGTCGACGCGGTAAAAGCCGGTCAGCCCCCACGCGATGAGCAGCAGGACGACCAGGACGATGCCGCCGGAGCCGCCCCCGCCACTGCCGCCGCCGCCGAGAATGCGGGAGAACTTCTCCTGCCATTCGCGGGCAATCTGATCCAGGTCGTTGGGCTCACCCCCGTCACGTTTCCAGGGGTCCTTACCGTTTCCGTTTTCGTTCCAGGCCATCTTTAGTTTACTCGTTCGCAGCCGGCGCCGTCTTTTTGACCGGCACCGGTACCAGTTGATCGTCGGCGAGGTTTTCACGCTTTAGGAACCGCCGCAAGTCCTTTTCAGCCATTTTCAGCTCGAGCGTCCAGCCGCCCTCGTCCAAAATGTCCTCACTAATGACCGCGCCCATCTCAAATAGTTTTGCGCGATGTCGGCCCTGCGCGGGATCGAGGTGCAGGAACCGGTGGACCGTCTTCTGCCGCAGCCGTCTCGCGATCGCTTCCTTTAGCAACGGCAGACCTTCGCCGGTGATCGCGGATATCCACACCGCGCGCCCCTCGCCTTCACGGTTGTCGGTCGAGCGCGGTTTGCGGTCCAGCTTGTCGGTCTTATTGTACACGCGGATCTGCGGCACCTCGCCGGCATCGAGTTGCTCGAGCACCGCATTGACCTGCCGCACGCGCTGCCAGCGGTTCGGGTCGCTGGCGTCGATAAGGTGCAGTATCAGGTCCGCCTCGCGGGCCTCCTGCAGTGTCGAGCGGAACGCCGCGATCAGCTCATGCGGCAGGTCGCGCACGAAGCCGACCGTATCGGCGAGGACCACGCGCTCACCTTCGGGCAGGTCGAGGCGTCGCACGGTCGGGTCCAGGGTCGCGAACAGCTGATCCTCCACGAAGACCCCGGCGTCGGTCAGCGCATTGAACAGCGTCGACTTGCCGGCATTCGTGTAGCCGACGAGCGCCACGGTCGGGATTTCGGCACGCATGCGATTGCGGCGATTGACCGTGCGCCGCGTGGCCACGTGATCGAGCCGCTCCGTGAGCTGCCGGATTCGCTTGCCGATCAGGCGCCGGTCCGTCTCGAGCTGTGTCTCACCCGGACCCCTGAGGCCGATGCCGCCCTTCTGTCGCTCGAGGTGAGTCCATCCCCGCACGAGACGCGTCGACAGATGCTGCAGTTGCGCCAGCTCGACCTGCAGCTTGCCTTCGAAACTGCGCGCGCGCTGGGCGAATATGTCGAGGATCAAACCGGCGCGATCGAGCACGCGGCAGCGCAGCTCCTTTTCGAGGTTGCGCTCCTGACTCGGGCTGAGCGCGGCCGACGAGATAACGAGTTCGGCCTCGTTATCCGCGATCAGTTTGCGCAGCTCGTCCAGCTTGCCTTTGCCGATGAAATACCGGGGCTCGGGCTTGCGGCGCGAGGACACCAGCTCCGCCGCAATCACCGCACCCGCAGACCGGGCCAGTTCGGCGAATTCGTCGCGTTCAGACTCTTCAGGTAATCCGTCGGGACTCGCGTGGACGAGCACCGCGCGCTCGCCACTTTGCGGCCGTTCAAACAATCACGACCTCCTGCGGGGATGAGAACTCAACCGTCGTTGTCTCCCGCGTCGTCATCCGGTAACGGCAGGCGCACGTTGCGGGCCGGAACGACTGTCGAAATAGCATGTTTATAGACCATTTGGTTAACGCTGTTTTTCAGTAACACCACGAACTGGTCAAATGAATCGACCTGTCCCTGTAACTTGATGCCGTTGACGAGGTAGATCGATACCGGGACCTTTTCCTTACGAAGTATGTTCAGAAAAGGGTCTTGCAGGGTCTGCCCTTTAGCCATCTTGGGTCTCCTTATTCTTATAGAGTCTCTTGGAAACCGTCTCCCGATGGCGCGGGTGCCCTTTGGCGGCTTCCAGCCTAAGCGTAGAAAAAGTCTATCACAGCGATTGCGCCAGAAAACCTGATATGGCATCGATCGCGGCGGCTTCAAGGGGGTCGACGAGGAATATGTCATCCTCGGACCTGAGCCAGGTGATTTGCCGCTTCGCAAGCTGTCTCGTTGCGAACAGGGCCCGGTCGCGGGCTTCGTCGAGCGAGATCTCTCCGTCGAGGTGCTGCCAGAACTGGCGGTAACCCACCGACCGCATGGCGGGACAGTCCGGACCGAGACCCGGGCGCGCGTACAACCGGCGCATCTCGTCGAGGAACCCGCACTCGAGCATCTTCTCCAGACGCCGCTCGATGCGCTCGTGCAGCACGCTGCGCGGCTCGATCACGAGGCCGATCCTGAGCCAGCGGATATCGTCGCGCAGCGGCCGCGACTCCCGCTGCAAGCCGGACAACGGGCGGCCACTCAGCCGGTAAACCTCGAGCGCGCGCTGGATGCGCTGCCGGTCGTTCGGCTCGATACGCGACGCAGTATCAGGATCGACCTCGGCCAATGTAGCGTGCATCGCCGGCCAGCCCCGCTCGGCCGCTTCGGCATCGATCTCGCGACGCACGCCGTCGTCGGCCGGCGGCAATACGGCGATACCGCGCGTCAGCGCCCGAAAGTACATCATCGTTCCGCCGACGAGGAGCGGAATCCTGCCGGCAGCGAATATCTTGCCCATTTCGCGACTGGCGTCGCGCACGAAATCGCCGGCCGAATAGCTGTCTTCGGGGTCGAGAAAGTCGATCAGGCGATGCGGTGCTCGCGATAACGACTTTGCATCCGGCTTGGCCGTACCGATATTCATACCGCGATAGACGAGCGCCGAGTCGACGCTGATCAGATCGCACGGGAATCGCCTGCACAGGCTGATGGCAAGGTCGGTCTTGCCCGACGCGGTCGGGCCCATGAGCAGGATAGCCGTGTGCCGCATCGCGGTCAGCGGCCGCGCAGGAACAGCCGGTCGAGTTCGGACATTGGAATCGTCGTCCAGGTCGGTCGCCCGTGGTTGCACTGGTCGGCCCGCTCCGTCGACTCCATCTCGCGCAGCAATGCGTTCATTTCGTCGATGGACAACAATCGGTTGGCACGCACCGAATGGTGGCACGCCATCGTCGCCAGGAATTCGTCGCTGGCGTCCTCGACACGATTGCTGCGTCCGGACTCGGCCAGATCGGACAACACGTCCCGCAGCAGCGACTCGACGTCGGCATTTCTCAACAATGCAGGAACTTCCCTGACCGTGACCGACGTCGGACCCGAACGATCGACGACGAGCCCGAAGGCCTCGAGCGCGGCACCTTCCTGCTCGACGAGACCGGCCTCATTCTCCGCGACCGCAAGCGTCTCCGGAACGAGCAACGGCTGGCGCACGAGACTGCGATCGTCGAAGCTCGTCTTGAGCTTCTCGTACGTGATGCGTTCATGCGCCGCGTGCATGTCGACAATCACGAGGCCGTCCCTGTTCTCGGCGAGAATGTAGATGCCGGCAAGTTGCGCTACCGCGAAACCGAGCGGCGGCACTTCGCCGGACTCGGCCGGGACATCCGCGAGCGAAGGCGCGGTTGCCATCGCCCGATAGGTTGCGAGCGTCTCCCGCACCGCGGCCGGGGACGGGCTGGTCGGCAAGGGCATGGCGCCCTGATCGAATACGCGCTCACGGGTCATCGGAACCGGTGTCACGTCGTATCCACCCGGTCGCGTATCGCCGAGCGCAGCCTCGATCGTCTGCGAAACGACGCCGTGCACACGCCGTCCGTCCCGAAACCGGACCTCGTGTTTCGCCGGATGCGCGTTTGCATCGACGCCGGCCGGATCCATCGTCAGGTTGAGCACATAGGCCGGGTAGCGGCCATGGAACAGCACATCGCGATAGGCATGCCGGGCGGCGTGAGCGAGTGTCTTGTCGGTCACGCTGCGGCCGTTGACGAACCAGAACTGCAAATCCGGCTGGCTGCGGTTGAAGGTCGGCAGGCCGATCCATCCCGACAGCGCGATACCCTCAACCTCACGCTCGACGAAGACCGATTGCTCGGCAAAGCTCTCCCCGCAGATCTTCGCGATGCGCTGCCGCTCCGTATCGACGTCGCGCGCTGCCGCCAGTTTGAGGACCGTGCGCTGGTTGTGCGTCAGCGTGAACGCAATTTCGGGCCGCGACAACGCAAGCCTGCGAACCCACTTCTCGATATGCCCGAACTCGGTGCGCTCGGTACGCATGAAGCGGCGGCGAGCTGGCGTGTTGTAAAAGAGATCGTGGACTTCGACCGTCGTGCCGTGCGGGTGCGCGGCTGGTGCCGACCCGCTCGTTCGTCCACCATCCGCCTCGACCTGCCATGCCGAATCCCCGCCAGCCGCCCGGGAGCACAAGGTGAGGCGCGACACCGAGGCGATGCTCGGCAAAGCCTCGCCGCGAAAGCCGAGCGAAGCGACGGCCTCGAGATCCTCGAGGCTGGAGATCTTGCTCGTCGCGTGGCGGGATAGCGCGAGTTCGAGTTCGTCTCGCGAGATGCCCTTGCCGTCGTCGCGGATCCGGATCAGTTTCCGGCCCCCGGCCAGGACATCGATCTGAACCGTCTGCGCGCCCGCGTCAAGGCTGTTCTCGACGAGTTCCTTGACCACGGACGCCGGCCGCTCGACGACTTCGCCGGCGGCGATCTGGTTGATCAGGTGACTGGGCAGCTGCTGGATGGGCATCCGGCAGATTATGCCGGATCAGTAACCTCCCGCGAAGATCGGGATGCTCAGCGTCTGGCCGACGCGGATCTTGTCACTGCGCAGACTATTCGCGCGGCGGATGTCGGAACTGCTCACGTTATAGCGCTCGGCGATCTCGGATACCGTGTCACCGCGGGCCACGACATGGCGTACCTGGCGCGCAGGTTTGCGCTTGAGGTCCATCGCGATCTGGGTGTCGGGCGGCGGGTTGGTGTAGAAGTAGCTGCGAATTCCGGCGAGGATCGCGTTGGTCAGGCGCCCCCGGTACTTCTTGTCGCGGAGCTTTCTTTCCTCGGAAGGGTTCGTCAGGAACCCGGCCTCGACGAGAATCGACGGCATCTCTGCCGAGGTCAGCACCGCAAGGCTCTTCTCCTTGACCACGTTCTGGTGCATCTTGGCGACGCGGCTCATTTCCCGCCTGACGTGGTCGCCTACTTCGAGACTGGCGCTCATCGTCGCGCTTTGTGACAGGTCGAAAAGCACGGAGGCCAGCACCCGGTCCTTGCCATTGAGAACGACATCGCCGAGCTTGACTTCCTCTTTGCCTGGCAGGCGGGACATCGCTTTCCTCGCCTCGCGATTTGCGCGGTCGAGGTTCAACGCGAAGACGGAAGCGCCCGCGGCTCGCTTATCACCAAAGCCGTCGGCGTGAACGGAGACAAAAAGGTCGGCGTTGTTCTCGTGAGCAATTGCGACGCGTTTGCCGTGCCCGACGTACACGTCTCGATCGCGAATGAGGAGCGCACGCATACCGGGCTCGGCATTGATTTTGCGGGCAAGCTCCTTACTGAGTGCAAGAACGATCTCCTTTTCGTGGACGTAGCGCCCGGACGTGCCAGGGTCCCTGCCGCCGTGCCCGGGGTCGATGGCGATGATGATGTCGCGTCCGGGCCGGTAGGCCTCGGCGGCGCGTTTGACCGGCGCGAGCGATCCCTCGCGCTGCAGGTCGATGACCAGCCGGTCGCCGTAAGCGGCGTTCGGGCCCGCCGTGAACGTGCGCGAGCGAACGGCCGTGCTCAGATCGAGAACGACACGCAGCTGACCGTCCGCACGGACACCGCTGCGAATCTCGCGGACGAGTCCCGTGCCTTTGGGCATGCCGGCAAACGCGCTGCCAAGGCGGCTGTCCTTGAGGTCGATTACGAGACGGCTCGGGTCCCTGAGCGTGAAGATGCTGTGATCTACCGATCGGCTCAGGTCCAGCACGACGCGGGTCTTGTCGTTCTCCGACCAGATTCGCACGTTCTCGACGGTCGAGCCGGCGAATACGGTCGTGCTCAGCAGGAGCAGCAGCGCGCAGGTTGTCAGTCGAATTCGGGCCACAAGCGAGTTCGTATTGTCGAAACCAGAGGATTATGTCCGCTGAGTATACGAGACTCTCAGCAAAATCCAATAGTTTTCACTGAAAAATTATGGAGATACCAACTTTTCTTAATCCACTCACTGACCGAGTCCGGGACTGAGTCGGGGACAGTGACCAGGTTTCGGTAGGGACAGTTACCGCGTTTCCCTGTGAAAACGGCGTATCTTCCTGACTCTATTGGGCCCGAAACGCGGTAACTGTCCCCCGTTTTGAGGGGTGACTGTCCCTTAGTTGTCGAGGCGGGCGACGAGTTCGCGGCCGCGTTCGCTGAGGCCCTCGAGCTCCGCCTGTCGTCCGTCGTCAGCGTAGCTGAGCCTCAGCGTGAGATCGGCCTGGGCCTCGAGCCCGGGTGCGCGATCCGGCCATTCGACGATACGGCAGCCGTCATCGAGTTCGTTCCACCCGAGATAGCGCAGCTCGTCCTCGTCGGAAACTCTATATAGATCAACGTGATAGATGCTCCCGCGCGAGAGTTTATAGGGCTCGACAAGCGTGTAGGTCGGACTCGGAACAGCGCCGGTGTGACCGGCGGCACGGATCACGGCCCGAGCGAACGTCGATTTGCCGGTACCGAGTTCGCCGCTAAGGAGCAATGTCCACCCGGCGAGATCATCCGGCATCGTCGCGAACAGTCCGCGGCCGAATTCGATCGTGGCCGCCTCATCCGGCAGAAAAAGCCTCAAGGATTCAATGCCCCGCGGAGCCCGGCAAACAGGTCGGAAGCAATGAGGCCCCGCTCGCCCTCGACCGCGGCAAGGTCCCCGGCCTGCGCATGGGCCTCGACCCCGACAGCCGCGGCCAAGCCTGGCTCGAGTCCCTGCCCGATCAGGGCGGCGACAACACCCGTCAGCACGTCACCCATGCCCGCCGTGCCCATGCCTGGATTGCCCGATGTGCACAGCCAGGGCTGCGGCGACGCCG
Organism: Woeseiaceae bacterium; assembly: GCA_028277265.1. GTDB lineage: Bacteria > Pseudomonadota > Gammaproteobacteria > Steroidobacterales > Woeseiaceae > UBA1847. The sequence continues at coordinate 17,237 of JANQGP010000371.1, forward strand.
AAACAAGAGTCCCTGCCCCTTTGAGGACGGCCGTCCCGCCGTAGCGCGCGGCAAGTGCCGCGACAGCGGCCCGCCGATCAGCCTGTACCTCGGCAGTCGGGATGCCGAGCAGACGGCCGGCTTCAGCCGGATGCGGGGTGATCACCCGGTCTGCGGCCTCGGCGGGATCTTCCGCCAACAGGTTGAGCGCGTCGGCATCCCAGACGGACGGCCTGCGATCGTCAACCATGGTCTCGAACAGCGCCTTCGCCCAGTCGGACTGCCCGAGGCCCGGGCCGAATGCAATCACGTCGGCCCTGTCGAGCAATGGCTCAAGCTCCGCGGGACCCGCGATTGGGTGCGGCATCAGCTCCGGGCGAGACGCCACGATGATCGAGGCATGCGATGGACGCGTCGCAATCGACACGAGGCCGGCGCCGGCGCGCAACGCCGCTTCACCGGCCAGCCGAACGGCGCCCGGCATGCCCTCGCCGCCGCCGATGATCAGCACATGCCCATTGTTGCCTTTGTGCGCGATACGGGGCCGCCTCGGCAACGACGCGCGCATCGTTTCCTCGTCGATGCGACGAAACGCGATATCGATCCCGTCGCGGCAGCTGTCCGGTATATCGAGTCCCGCGAAACGAACCTTGCCGCAATAGTCCGGGGCTTCGCCGAGGAACAGGCCCGACTTGAGACCGACAAACGTCACGGTCAAGTCGGCCCTCACCGCACAGCCAAGCACCTGTCCCGAGTCGCCGTGAATACCCGTAGGAATATCGAGCGCGACAGTCGGCGCCGGATGCGCGTTGATCGCCCCGACGGCGTCTGCAAAACGACCGCCGACTTCGCGCTCGAGGCCGCTGCCGAGTATTCCGTCGAACAGCAGCTCTGCCTCGGCATCGAGCCCTCTCTCGTAACGCAGGACTACGCCACCTTCGGCCGCGAAGTCGCCGTATGCGGTAGCCGCATCCCCGGTCAACGTGTCGGTCTCGACGAGCGTCAGGACCGAGACCGCGATGCCCTCGATTGCGGCGAGCCGCGCCACGACGTAACCGTCTCCGCCGTTGTTCCCGGCGCCGCATACGATCTGCCAGCGCCGCGTTTCCGGAAAAGCCGCGATCGCCTCGCGGACCGCAGCCTCACCGGCGCGCGTCATCAGCGTGTAACCCGGGACGCCACGATCCTCGATCGTCGTCCGATCGGTCTCGCGCACGGCGGCAACCGAATAGATGTTGGCGGGCAAGTTCTCCATTGCGGCGATTATACTGGTGCGG
>JANQGP010000373.1 GCA_028277265.1 Woeseiaceae bacterium
AATATCAGCAGGTAGAGACCCAGCAGAGAGACACCGATAGTCATTGTTTCTTCAGCGTTCAAACTCGCGTTGCTGTCAGGTTTCCCCACGGGTACGGCCCGGTCAGCATTGCGCCAAAGCCAAACTGCGCAGATAGCTGGCAGCAACTGGTTCGTTAGCAACAGCCAGGTTGAAATCGACCCGAGTAACTCCCAGACGCTGCCCTGAATGCTAAAGTTAAAAAGAGCGGGAAGAACGTAGGACAATGTCTGTATCGCGGTAATTGCCAAGTAGATCGAGAAGAGCCGAACGAGAACCACGCCAGTACTTCGTGCAGGCATCTATCAAGTCTCCCTTGGCATGATTGTATAAGGGGTCGATCCGGACCCGTCCTCACGCGTCATTCTTCCGCGGCTTAACCTCCATCTTCCGCCTGCGGCAAATTCTCGATGTAGCCCCGGCCGTAGAGGATTTCGATCGAAGAGCCTTCGAAAGCATCATTGACCGGCTCCGAGGTGCCGCCGAGGCAGCCTTCGAGGAAGCCTTCCATAACAGCGAAGAACGCGAGGCGGTTCTCTGGTCGAGCGAAGCCGTGGCCTTCGTCGGGGAAATTGACGTAGGTCACAGGCAGCTCTCTTTCCGCCATCGACTCGACAATCTGGTCCGACTCGATCTTGGTCACACGCGGATCGTTCTCTCCCTGGCCGACGAGCAGTGGTGCGCTGATCTGATCGACGCGTGAGATCGGCGAGCGCGATGTCATGAACTCTCGATCTTCCTCGTTTGCCGGATTGCCGAGATCCAGGTAGAACGTTCCCTCCAGGAACGGTTGCCAGTAATCAGGGAAGCTCTCGAGCAGCGTAATCAGGTTGGAGGGACCTACGATGTCGACGCCGCACGCAAACGTATCCGGCGTAAACGTCAGGCCGACGAGCGTTGCGTATCCGCCGTAAGATCCACCGCCGATCGCGACCTGCTCTTCGATGGCAATGCCGCTGCTGATCGCCCAGTCCACCGCGTCGATCAGATCATCGTGCATCTTGCCGGCCCACTCGCCCACGGACCCGCGCGTGAAGGCTTTGCCGAAGCCGGTCGAACCGCGATAGTTCACCGACAGCACCGCATAGCCTCGATTCGCCAACCACTGGTGCACGGAGTTGTATCCGTAGTCATCCCGGGCCCAGGGTCCGCCATGAACCCACAGCACCATCGGCAATGCTTCTTCCGGAATGCCGTCACCATCTGCGTCACTGCCAAGTGGCAAGGTCAGGTAGGAAACGAGTGTCAGGCCGTCGCGCGATTCGAGCTCCAGGGCCTGCATCGGCGCGAGGGTGTAGTCTGCAAGCGCAGGACGCTGGTCCAGCATCTTCGTTACCGATTGCGAGTCGCGATCGTAGATGAAATAGGCACCAGACTTGCTCGTTGAGTCTTCATGGACGATCCACTTCGACATGTCCTGAGTAGTGGAGACGATCTGAATAGAGCCCGGAAGCGCTGTCGTCAGTGCCTCCAAATCGGCCGAGGTATCGTCATTGAGCGCAGACCAACTCGACTTCAGATAGTTGACGGCATACGCGATCGGCTCGTGCGTACGTGCGTCGACCAGGATGCCGGACACGTCTGCCAGATCACTTTCTGCCAGTACGGTGATCTCGCCGGAGTCCAGCGACAGGCTGGTGATTGCCGCCTTGTCTCTTTCACGGCTGTCAATCATGTAGATGGCGTCGTTACTTGCATTGAAGCCGATGGCAGCAGTGTTCAGAAAGTCCGACGTGGGAATTTCGGCGACGACGTTGCCTTCCATGTCGACGAGGTTGGCGCCGCCGTCCGGCGTCGGGGCCTGGCCCAGACGCGGCACGAGGTCATGGTCAACCACCCACGCCATGAACCCCGGGTTTTCCTGGATGAGCTCGCGCTCGCCGGTCTTACCGTTCACCAGATACAGGTCGAATACCTGCGAATCCCGCTCGTTCAGGCCGACGACGAGCTGGTCGGGGTGGTCGGCCGAGACGGCCTGGATCTGCGCGCGAACACCGTCGGCGACCGGCGTCAGGTCAATGACCTCGCCGTTAGCGATGTTGGCGGAGTAAACATGGAAGTTCTCGTTACCGCCCTCGTCCTGCAGGTAGTAGATAAACTCGCTGTTCGGTGCCCAGAAATAGTTCCGAATACCACGATAATCGTCTTGAGTGATAACCGTTGCACTTTCCGGGTCATCGGCCGGCGCCACCCAGACGTTCATGATGCCGTTGTCAGGCGCCAGCCAGCTGAGATGCGCCCCGTCGGGGCTGATGCGCGCGAACGTCCGGTCCGGGTTGCCGAAGATGACCTCCCTCGGAATCTGCTTTGGCGGTGCCGCGAGCGTCGCTGTTTTCTGTTCGTCTGCGTTCGGCGCCGGAGTAACGTCGGCGCTTCGATCGCCGCAGGCAGCCAAGAGAACGGCAGATAAGGTTATCAGGAAGATGCGCTTCATTGCGGTGCCCCTTCAGTAGTTCTTTTCATCATAAGTTTTGGTTGACTTCGCGTTTAGAGTGATCTTACCTCATAACACATGCGCGGCGGCTCTCGGCCATTAGCGGACGCGTTGGCCTCGCAGTCTGGTTGCCCAGACAAAGATAAGGGCAATGCCAAACAACAAATAGAGAACCGAAACCAGCCAGGTCCAACTGACGGGCATCAGTTGCAATGAACCACTAGGTTCTCCGTTGTGCTCAGCAAGCAATACCAGCCCCCAGATCCCCGCGAAACACAGGGCCGTGCCAAGCGCAGGTACCAGGAGCGCCATACCCCGCCACACCAGGACGAAGACGGCTGCCGCGCCGATAGCGATAATCGGATACAGCAAAGCGAAATCAAAAGCTATGAGCACAAGGGCCGGCCATGCTGTGAAAACAAGAGTCCATAAGGCCACCGAGTCCTTCCATCTGTACAATAATGATTTTTCTTTGGTCACGGCTTAGTACCGTGTCAGTGCTCGATGCGGGCTTGCGAGGTCCTGCCCCAGGTCAACAGGGGTCATCCTACCGCAAATTGCTTGGATCGCTGGAACCGACCATCAGCAGGGTTTAGTTCAGCGCGAAAGCCGATCCGCATCGATGTCGTCTTTCATTATGACGATCGATTGCTCAGGCTCTTCGTCATCGGTCCCAGGTTTGCCCTGAGACTTCAGGAATTCCTTGTACTCCTGGTCGAGTTCTTCTACACGCTCTTCATGTTTCTCCTGTTTGTACTCGTCCGAGGTATTCTTCACGTCTCGGGCCAAATGAATCGCATCGTTCACCCAAGGCGCGCAGCCACTCGACAAGGCGATACTCAATCCGAATAGAATAGCTGCAGCAATTCTTTTGATCATATCCATCTCTCTGGCCAAGTAGATTCCGAACCACCTCGAATACCAATGACGATACCGTACACAACCGCATCGAGTCCGTCTTGATTACACCAGCACTCATCGAGCGCCCGGCACACGGCCGGGTTTTCGGTTTCCTGGTAGCAGCAGTTCCGACTATAGAGTCGCTGCGGCTTTACCCGAACCCCTACTATGTAATTGCCAAGGGACAGCGCATGTGTGACATTGGTGTCGACTGCAGCCTGTCCATCATGTATCACCCACGTGTTAAATGCATCGGTTTCTGCATGAAGATAACCGTCGTCCAGTTCCCTGCCAGATTCGTATCCGCACGCTCCGAGGAGCATGCACATCACGACTTGGGGCGCCAGTTTCATACGTAGCATAGTTTGGATGCAATGGCGGATTCGGGCCATCAATAGCCGTCATTCTACTTCAGAAGGGTTCATCGACTAAAGTCGGACAGCAGCGGCCATTTAGATTCTACCTACACGTCCTGATGTCGTTCACGACCCGCTCATCCTGAACCACCACGATGACAAAGCAGCCCGGCTTAATGGATAGGGGTTCGCTGGTGATCACACGTCCGTCAGCCATTGTCGCTTGCGCGGCGTAGGTAGATGGTTCGTCAAGGTGAATCACAAACACCCTACGGGACTCCGTGCCGCCAATCTGATCACCGGGAATACTGACGGACAAGTCATCAAAGACGATATCGAGTTGGGTTATCTCACTCCCAGAGCTATTGATCGGCTTGATGCGAAGATCAGCACCCAGGAAGAAATTTTGGAAGACAAGAGTGGCGGCGATGCCGAGGATAAAGATAATGCCCCCAAACAGAACCCTCTCGTACCCCGAGTCGAATCGCTTGAACTCCGATTCTGGAGTGTTGCGCCAGCGAAAAACCGACACTCAATATCCTCAGCTTATTGGCGACAGGCCCGCCACAGGGCGTAAAAGGCAATCCCCTGCATCGGTATTAGCGCAGACGTGCGTCTCCGCCTTTAGCCGGAGTCGTCGGCGCATACGAACAGCCGAATTGCGACTGTCCGTTCTTCTACCGGCACGCCGACCAATGGCAGGCCGACAAAACACGAACCGATTGTCACGCCCAACCCAACGACATGTATCTCCGGCTTGAAATTCAGGTTTGCAAGCACTGGTCGTTCGTCTTTCGGAACAAACTCGTTGGTTTGCTGAAACATGACCGAGTGTGTCTGTCGCCACATCGACTCTCTGACTTCCTCGCGATCTTGCTTTTCATTTGCCAGAGACACAACCGTGTTGGCGATTGTATTCGTCCAGTCAACAGGCGACCGTTGATCGGAAAGCGAATCGCTCGGTATAGAGTCCTGGGATACGTCTGAGACGGAGGCCCTTTCAACCATAGCCTCGATTTCCTCTACAACGGGAGGTTCCGGTTGTTCCACAGTCTCAAGTTCAGAAGCCATCTCAGCTTCATCTTGTTTGATCAGCAGACTAAGGGCTCTATCAGCTATAGGCCTCGAACCGTGCGCGCCCGGCCCAAAAGACACGAGACCCCCGACCACGAAGAGCAGGAGCGCCACAAATCCAGCGGCGACTCCCATCGCGACAGCAAGTCGATGCCTTGTTGGTCTCACCGTTGCAACGTGGTTCAACACACTTACGGACCTTCTAGGTAGGCTTTCTTGCGTACTTTGCGTTCGACGAACCAAAAAACCGCGACGACTGGCGCGGCAGTAAGCAAGATGAATGCGAGAAACTCAATCAATGCGCCCGCCAGATACTTGGGGAAATCGGGTTCGGCAGCCCCAAACCACGTAAGCCATAGAGCCGTCACAAAGACCAAAGTCAGTAACACTCTGAAGTGCGAGATTCTGAGTAGTAGATTGGCAGTGCATGCGGCTAGGGACGCGCTGAACCCCAGGAACAGGGCATGATTCCTCATGACCGCCAAGTAATGCTCTTCGACTCGAACAACAGATGGTAGCGAGGTTATCGGGCCATACGCTTGTCCAAGCCCGAGCCCGATCAGAATCGCTACAACCAATCCAGGATACTTAGCAACGCGCAGCATAGGCTCTCATCAATTCACTTTCCGGCAACGTATGACGTATCGAAGGCTTTCAGGACTTCGCGCGTGAGATCCCAGCGGTTGAAACCCTGAGCGCCCCAATCGAGTCCGCGGCGCACGATCACGAGGTCGTGGCTTGGTACGACGATGACGTACTGGCCGCGATTTCCAGCCGTTGAATAGGCGTCCGAGGGAACGTCCGTTCGATCATCCGGTACCAGCCACCATTGGCCGCCGTAGTGGTTGCCCCGCTCGGCCGTTGCGGGCGCCGGAGTACGCACGAATTCGATCCATTCCTCCGAGATCAGGCGCTCGCCGTCCCAAATGCCGCCCTGGGCGTAAAGCAG
>JANQGP010000387.1 GCA_028277265.1 Woeseiaceae bacterium
CAGGCAGGCGGACATGATGCACGCATGAATCAGGGCGCCCGTCTTGAGCGAATACATCTGTTCGAGTTCATCCGCCGACAGCGTCCGGCCTTCGGCCCATAAATCGATGGACTGACCGCCGGTCATGCCGATCGATCCTGCCGCGCCGGCGACGAGCTGGACGAGCGCGTTCCTCGTACTGTCCGGCGTTCCGGCGATCCCGGCCAGGACAGAGAATGCCAGCGGTTGCAGCGCGTCCGCCGCCAGGATGGCCGTCGCTTCGTCAAACTGGACATGCACCGTGGGTTTGCCGCGCCGCAGGTCGTCGTCGTCCATCGCCGGCAGATCGTCGTGCACGAGCGAGAACGCATGAATAAGCTCGATCGCAACGGCCGGCGAATCGAGCAGCTCGGGCGCGATGCCCAGACACTCGCCGGTTGCATAAACGAGCAACGGGCGAATCCGTTTGCCGCCATTGAACACGGCATAGCGCATGGCCTCGTGGAGCCGCGCCGGCACCGTCGCTGCCTTCGGCAACGCGTCATCGAGGCATTCATCGACGCGCGTCTGGTAGTACGCTATGCGGTCTTCGAAGCTGTCCGTCAAAAGGTCGATCCCCGCTGGCATGGGCCATGTAGCGTACACGATTTCGAGCGCTGTGCGCGGGCTGCGCTGAGCTATAATTCGCGTCGTGTTACAGGCCCTAGGGCAGACTGCAAGGACAACGACGGCATGCAGGGAACGGCGATCGCACGGCCGAACATCGCACTGATCAAGTACTGGGGTAAGCGCGATGTGGCGCTGAACCTGCCGGCCGTCGGGTCGATTTCGATCACGTTGCGCGAGCTCCATACGCGCATGCAGGTGGTTTTCGACCGCATGCTCGAGACCGACGCACTGACGGTCAATGACGTGCCGGACGAGAAGATGCTGCCTCGCCTGTCGGCGTGCCTCGACCTTGTCGCCGGCGTGGATCGCCCAGGGGCGAGGATTACGAGTCAGTGCAATTTTCCCATCGCAGCGGGGCTCGCGTCGTCAGCATCGTCGTTCGCGGCGCTGACCGTCGCCGCGGCCCATGCAGCCGGCAAGTCGTTGACGACGGCCGAGCTGGCCGGCCTGGCGGGCCGGGCGTCCGGATCGGCGGCGCGCTCCCTGCTCGGCGGCTTCGTTGAACTCGTGAATACGGACGACGGAATCTCCGTCGATACGCTCTGCGACGCCGCGGACTGGCCGCTGACCGTCGTCGTTGCCGTTACCGAGACCGGCCCGAAACCCGTGAGCTCGACCGAGGCGATGGAGATCAGCCGCAAGACCTCGCCGTTCTACTCGACCTGGGTCGAACAGCAGCCGGCCGATCTCGATGCAGCGCGCGCGGCCATCGAAGACCGGGATTTTCAGGCGCTGGCACATGCCGCCGAGCACAATTGCCTGAAGATGCACTCGATCATGTGGGCATCGCGACCGCCGACGGTGTACTGGAACGCCGCCACGATCCGCTGCCTGGAAACGATACGTTCGCTGCAGGCGCGGGACCTTGGTGTGTTCTTCACGATCGATGCAGGGCCACAGGTCAAAGCCGTATGCGTGCCCGGGGATGCCGCCGAGGTCGAAGCCGCCTTGCGGGCGACCCCGGGGGTCGAAGGCACGATGGTATCGGCCCTTGGTCCGGGCGCCGGACTGGAGCCGGATGCATGAGTGTCGTCGCGAGCGCCCCGGGAAAAGTCGTCCTGTCCGGCGAATATGCCGTACTCGATGGCGCGCCCGCGATCTGCATGGCCGTCAATCGTCGTGCCGTGGCGACTGTCGGCGACAGTCCCGACGGCCGCTGCCGCGTTTCAACGCCGGGCCGGGAATTCCGGGACGGCGAGAAGTTCCGCATCGTCGAGGCGGTGTGTGGCTCCCGGCCCGAGCTCACGATCGAACTGGATACCCGTGCGTTTGCCGAGGACGGTGCGAAACTCGGCGTCGGTTCGAGTGCCGCGTTGACGGTTGCCCTGGTCGCGGCACTGGGCGGCGACGCGTTTGTCGATGCGCTTGCCGCGCACCGGCGCCTGCAGAGCGGGTCGGGCAGCAGCGTCGACGTCGCGACGTCGGCCCATGGCGGCCTGATCGAGTACCGTATGGGCGATGCATCCGTGACCCGACTCGAATGGCCGGCCGATCTTGCGATTCGATTCATCTGGACGGGCACGTCGACGTGTACGAAGGCACGGCTCGATCGCTTATCGGGCAGTGGCGGCAGAGCGTCGCGTTCCGAGCTGCGACGCGCGGCCGGGGACATGGCCGATGCCTGGCGTTCGGGCGATGCGGCCGGGATTCTTGCGGCGTACGTGCCGTACGTTGCCGTCCTGCGCCAATTCAGTGTTGACCATAATCTCGACATATTCGATGCTGGCCATGAAGCGCTGACCGACGGGGCGGAACGAGCAGGCCTGGTCTACAAGCCGGCAGGTGCGGGTGGCGGCGATATCGGCACGCTGCTCGGACCTGACGCCGGCGAGCTCGATGCATTCATTTCCGGCAATGCCGGGCTCGTCCACACGGTCCTCGACTGCGAGCTCGATCGTGTCGGCGTAATTCTGGAGCAATCTTGAGCAACTCACGCATAGCCGACCTGTACCGACTTCCCGTTGCGGCCCGCATTGCGCGGCTCGAGGAATACGGGTGGCTGTCGGCTGCCGATGCGGCCAGTCTTTACGGCGGGCACCAGGTCCTGAGTTCGCTATCGGCGGACCGCATGATCGAGAACGTCATCGGCGTGTTCGGCCTGCCGTTTGCCGTGGCGCCCAACTTCAGTGTCAACGGTCGTGACTGTATCGTGCCGCTCGTTGTCGAGGAGCCCTCCATCGTTGCGGGCCTGTCTGCAGCGGCTGCCAACGCGCGCAAGCACGGCGGATTCGACGTGCAGAGCGACGCGTCCCTGCTGCTCGGGCAGGTGCACGTCACAGGCGTCGATAACGGTGACCGGGCTGTCGAGGCGCTCGAAAAAGCGAGCGACTCGTTGCTCGAACTTGCGAACAGCGTCCACCCGCGACTCGTGGCACGTGGCGGCGGCGCTCGCGAACTCGAGACGCGGTGCTTCGCGTTGCCCGACGGCAAGCCGCTCATCACGGTCAACGTGCTTGTCGACACCTGCGACGCGATGGGCGCCAATCTCGTCAATTCGATCTGCGAGGCGATCGCACCCGAGGTCGAGACGATCAGCGGCGGCAAGACTGTGCTGCGCATTCTCTCCAACCTCGCTGACCGGTCCTTGTACACCGCGCGGGCGAGATTCAACGTACACGCCGACGTGCGCGCCGCGATCGTGGCCGCAAACGACATCGCGCTGGTCGACCCCTACCGTGCAGCGACGCACAACAAGGGCATCATGAACGGCGTCGACGCCCTCGCCATCGCAACGGGCAACGACTGGCGCGCGATCGAGGCGGGTGCCCACGCCTACGCTGCGGCCAGCGGCCATTATCGTTCGCTGACGCGCTGGTTCGTCGACGATAATGATGCGCTCGTTGGTGAGCTCACGCTGCCGCTCAAGGTCGGCACCGTGGGCGGTACGCTGAACAACAATGCGGCGGCCGAACTCGGCCTTGCGCTTACCGGGGCGCGAACGGCGCATGAGCTCGCGGAGCTGATGGCGGCCGTCGGCCTGGCCCAGAACTTCGCGGCGCTGCGCGCGCTC
>JANQGP010000396.1 GCA_028277265.1 Woeseiaceae bacterium
GAGCGCGCGATGCCGTCCGGAGCATGAAGATACAGGTTGTGTCCGATCAGCTTGCACGACTCGGATGGTGCGAGCAGTTTCTTCACTCGCTGGACGTTCGCGTTGCCGGGCATCTGGTCGAGAAACGCCACGTGCAGCGATTTAGGATCTTCGACTGCATCGGAATACGGGTTATTCGCAATCGCCTGTTCAAGCTCTTTGCCGGTCAATAGTTGAATGCCCGGCCGAAACCCGAATTCCGCCTCGATCGCCGCCCCGATGCGTCCGGCAAAGCGCTCGGCCGACTTGATGTCGGCCGAAAAAACCACGTTGCCACTCTGGATGTAGGTGTTGACGCTGCTGCAGCCGGCATCCGTGAAGATCCGCCGAAGGTCCGCCATGGGCAGGCGGTTCCGGCCGCCGACGTTGATGCCTCTCAAGAGTGCGATCCAGGTTGCCAATGGTCACGTACGCTGCAGCAGGACGTAAATGGCGCCGGTGCCGCCGTCGACCTGGCGCGTCGAGATGAACGCCAGCACGCAATCCCAGTTGCGCAGCCAGCGGTTCACGGCGTTCTTGAGAACAGGCCCGCGATCACCCGAGCCGAGTCCCTTGCCGTGAACGACGCGCACGCACAACTTGCCTTGCGACGCGCTGTAGCTGATGAAGTCGGCCAGGCGAGGCTTTGCTTCGTCCAGTGTCATGCCGTGCAAATCGATCTCCGCCTGCACGCTATAACCGCCGCGCTGCAACTTGCGCATCGTTCGTTTGCCCACGTGAGGCCGGCGAAAGCGCAATGCAGCACCGTAGCCGTGCTCGATCGTGTCGATATCGTCGGCGAGACTCTCGACCAGGACGTCCTGCTCGTCGGCCTTCGAGAACGTTGCCCTCGGCCTGGGTTTAGGCTTCGATTCGGGTACGCGCTCGTCATGCTGCAGCGGCTTCGTGCCCTGCATTGCGCGGCGAAACTCGTCGATGTCTTTCTGGCTCACAGCCGGTATAGTGTGCGCGTCGCCAACGCCATTCAAGACTCCGCGCGCCAGAACACGAATGAAAATCCTCGTAAGCAACGACGACGGATACCTCGCTACAGGAATCAACACGCTGATCGACGCCCTCGAGCAGGTCGCGGATGTGGTCGTGGTCGCACCGGACCGGAACCGCTCTGCGGCGAGCAATTCGCTGACCCTGGCGACCCCGCTGCGCGTGACGGAGTATGGCGAGAACCGCTTCAGGGTCGACGGCACTCCGTCTGATTGCGTGCACCTCGCGCTGACCGGATTCCTGCGGGAGGAACCCGACCTCGTCGTTTCGGGCATCAATCACGGCGCCAACCTCGGCGACGACGTCATCTACTCCGGCACCGTGGCAGCCGCGATGGAAGGGCGATTTCTCGGGTTGCCGACTATCGCGGTATCGCTGGTCGGCAAGACGCTGGTGGGTGCGAAGCTGGAGCACTTCGAGACCGCCGCGAGCGTCGCCGTCGATCTCGTGCAGACGATTGAGCGGGCCTCGCTGGCCCCGGATACGGTCCTCAACGTCAACGTGCCGGACGTGCCGCTCGAGACGCTCGCGGGCGTCAGGGCGACGCGCCTCGGTTTTCGCCATAAGTCGGAACAGATCCTGGAGGACACGGATCCGTACGGTCGGCCGATCTTCTGGGTCGGCCCTGCCGGCGAAGGACAGGACGCGGGCGAGGGCACCGATTTTCATGCTATCGAGCAGGGCGCCGCGTCCGTGACCCCGCTCAAGGTTGACCTGACGCGTCACGAGGCCGTTGGCGGCCTCGAACAATGGCTGGAACGATGATCGACGTCCGGCAAGGCATCGGCATGACGTCCAGGCGTACGCGTGACCGGCTGGTACAGCGTCTGCGGGACCAGGGCATCCGAAACGAGGCGGTTCTCGAACAGATCCGCAGAGTGCCTCGTCACCTGTTCGTCGACGAGGCGCTCGCGAGCCGTGCGTACGAAGACACGGCGCTGCCCATCGGCCTCGGCCAGACGATCAGCCAGCCGTTCGTCGTCGCGCGAATGACCGAAGCCCTGCTCGACGGCTTCACCGGCGAAACGGTTC
>JANQGP010000415.1 GCA_028277265.1 Woeseiaceae bacterium
CAGCGCGCGACGCATCAACAATGCACCAACGACCTTGTCCACGGCGTTGTGGCGTCCTACGTCCTCGCGCACCACGACGAGCTCGCCATCGGGCGTAAACGCGGCCGCCGCGTGCAATCCGCCGGTCTCCTCGAACGTCGCCTGCGCCTCGCGCAACTTCCCGGGAATCGCGACGAGCACGTCGCGCGGAAATGCCTGCTGCGTTGCGGTCGGAGGGGCGGCCCCCTGCGCGTACAGCGCGTCGAGCGAGGCCTTACCGCAGACGCCGCAGCTCGACGTCGTATAGAAGTGTCGCTGCAAGCGATCGAGATCGACGGCAACGTCATCGTCGAGCTCGACGCGCACGGTGTTGTCGCCGCGGCAGGGTTTGACGATCGCGATGTCGTCCCGCGATCGCACGATACCTTCGGTGAACAGGAAACCGGCTGCGAGATCCTCGTCGTCGCACGGCGTACGCATCGTGATGGAGACGCTCACCGTTCGTCGTTCGCCGTTGTCGCCGTAGCCGAGGCGAATCTCCAGGGGTTCCTCGACGGCGACCCTGTCGTCGACGGATTCGCGCGAATGACCGCGCATTCTTGCAACGTCTACTGCCTGGCTTCGGCCCGTCATACGGCACTGTTCCGGCAACACGGCATCGCATTATATCGCAGTGGCGCGGCCTTCAGGACGAAATGCGAATGCTTCTCAAAAACGAAAAAATCCTGTTACAAAAAGGGTTTGGAGTGCGCTATCGCTTTCTTTATAGAATTTGGCGCGTAGCACCGCACAACACTCGTGTTAAGGAGACTCCCTTGAGCAAGATTGCACGTCGCCAGTTCATCCAGCTGTCCGCTGTCGCCGCAGCGGGCTGTTTCATCAACCCCGGTCGCGAAGCCGTGGCCGATGACCTGCCGCAACTGTCGGAAGACGACCCGATGGCGCAGGCCATGAAGTACACGCACGATGCCTCGACCGTCGATCCGTCGACGCGCAACAACCCGGCACCGGAGCAGAACTGCGCCAACTGCGCACTGATCCAGGGTGCTGACGGCGATACCTGGCGCCCATGCCAGATATTCCCGGGCAAGGCGGTCAACGCAGCCGGTTGGTGTTCGGTCTGGGCGCCCAAGGCCTGATTCGGCCAATTCGCCTGTAACGAGAACGCCGGCTGTCATGCCGGCGTTTTCATTTATGCCGTCTTCATTTGTACAATCCCGGTCTACCCTGGAGACTCGCTGTGTTTGAAACCCTTGAGGCCGCGCCGGCCGACGCAATTCTCGGCCTGATCGCCGAGCACAGGAACGACCCACGCCCGGAAAAGATCGATCTTGGCGTCGGCGTGTTCAGGACGGCGGAGGGCGAGACGCCCGTGCTCGACGTCGTCAAGCTCGCCGAGCAGCGCCTCGTCGACACGCAGGTCAGCAAGGCCTACATCGGCACCGCGGGCGACCCGGAATTCAACGCCGCGATGCAGGACCTGACGTTTGCGGATTCCGTCGATGCGGATCGGCTGGTGACGATCCAGGCGCCCGGTGGTTCCGGCAGCCTGCGTGTCGCGGCCAGCCTGATCCTGCGCGCGCGTCCCGCCGCCAGGGTCTGGGTATCCGAGCCGACCTGGGCAAACCATATCCCGCTGCTTGGCGGAGCCGGGCTCGAACTCGCAACGCACCCTTACTACGATCCCGAAAAACACGTCATCAAGGTCGATGAGATGCTCGATGCGCTCAGCAAGGTCGACAAAGGTGACATTGTCCTGTTGCATGCCTGTTGCCACAACCCGTCGGGCGTCGACCCGTCGGAGGACGAGTGGCGGGCGATTGCGGACGTGATCGTCGAGCGCGATCTCGTACCGTTCATCGACATGGCCTATCAGGGCTTCGCGCGCAGTCTGGCTGACGACGCGTTCATCGTACGGCACCTGGCAGCGCGCGTCCCCGAGATGGTCGTGTCGAACTCGTGTTCGAAGAATTTCGGTCTGTACCGCGATCGCGTGGGCAGCCTGTCGGTGCTCACGCCGGACAAAGCCTCGCGCGACATCGTCAACAGCCAGATCAACAACGTTGTCCGCACGATCTACTCGGTGCCGCCCGACCACGGCGCCGTCGTCGTTGCGATGATCCTGGGCGATCCCGAGCTGAAGGCGGCATGGCGTGTCGAACTGGCGGAAATGCGCAGTCGGCTGCGTGAGATGCGCGTAATGCTCCACGATGCGCTGACGGAAAAGGCGCCCGACCATGACTTCTCGCATCTCGTGCGGGCCGTCGGGATGTTCTGCTTCCTCGGCATCAGCGAGGAGCAGGTCGATCGCCTGAAGAAGGACTACGGCGTCTACATGGTCGGATCCAGCCGCATCAACACGGCCGGCATCACGACGCACAATGTCAACTACCTCGCCGATTCGATTGCGGCGACACTGTAATTCCGCTATCGATCCTCGCGGACGAGACGACTGCCGGTGCCGATACCGAGGCGTCGTGCCGTGCCGGCGTTCAGTTCGAGCACGTAGCTCGCGGGCCCTGCGGAGCGGTGTGAACTCGTTGTCTGCGGCACGGTATCCGTCACGACGTTGACGACCGAGCCGTCGGCACGGGCGAATACCATGTCGAGCGGGATGTAGGTGTTCTTCATCCACATCGAACGAATCTCCTCACGTTCGTACACGAACAGCATGCCCGTTCGTTCTGGCATGTCCCGGACGAACATCAGTCCGCGCCGTTGTTGCTCGAAGTCGTCCGCTACGTAGACATCGAATTCGAGTTCGTCGCCGCGATCGTTGAAGACGGTCAGCGTTTCGAACCCAAACCACGCATCGAGATCCGGCACCGTCCCGGCTCGGGGTGCCGTGGCCGGCGGACTGCATGCCGCCAGCGACACCGTCAGCGCGAGGAGCCAGATTCTCACGTCCCGTTCCAGTCGCCGATGCCCGAGAACGTCAGGCCGCGCACGTCGACGTAGGCGTCGCCGTTGAATTCGCCAAGCGGCCCGACGCAGGTCAGGCTGCCGGCCACGACATGGGAGCCCCCGTCACGTGCAACCGGAGAATTCTCGCCAACGTCGGTCCAGCATGCGCCGAGGTTCGGCGTGCTGAAGAAGCGCCCGCTGCCTTCCACCGTAAGCGTGACGACGCTGTCGAACTCGGCGCCGGTTTCTCCGGGGTCGAGTTCCGGCATCGCGATGATGATCGTCAGGCGTTCGCCGCCGACCCGGCCCGAGAAACGCAGCCGCACACCCCGGTCGTCCGGGCGGCGCATGCTCTCGCAGTGAAGCGCCGTATCGGTCCAGTCGAGTTCGGCGTTCAATGCGCCTGTCAGCGTCGCACGAAGGTGGCCCGCATTGCCGCAGGTCGACTCGAGCGGTGGGCTGTCCGCCTCGGCCGGAGCCGGGCTCGGCGCTTGCTCCGAGCATCCCGCGAGGACCAGTGCGACGAAACCGACGCCGAGGGAATCCCTTAGTAGATTCAATGTCTGAGATCATCCATGGTCAAAATTCCGGACAATAGTACTAGAATACCGGGCCGCTTCACTGGCACGTGCTTTTCCCGACGGAGTAACCGATGAGCGTCAGAGAACAATTCCAGAAGCTCGAGGCTCACGCCAGCAGCCTGATCATTGGCCAGGCGTACCTGATCAACCGCATGCTGATCGCGCTCCTGTGCGACGGTCATCTGTTGGTCGAGGGTGCCCCCGGGCTGGCCAAGACTCGCGCCATCAAGGTGCTTGCCGAGAGCATCGAGGGCGATTTTCACCGTCTGCAGTTCACGCCCGACCTGCTGCCGGCCGACCTGACCGGCACCGATATCTATCGTCCGCAGGAAGGCACCTTCGAGTTTCGCAAGGGCCCCCTGTTTCACAACCTGATTCTCGCCGACGAAATCAACCGCGCCCCGGCCAAGGTGCAGTCCGCGCTGCTCGAAGCAATGGAGGAACGCCAGATCTCGGTCGGCGACCAGACGTATCCGCTCGAAGGCCTCTTCATGGTCATGGCGAC
>JANQGP010000482.1 GCA_028277265.1 Woeseiaceae bacterium
CCGCAAGCGGTTCTTCCGGCATATCCCAATTGTGGTCCCACTCGAGAATGTCGACATCGGTCGCGAATTGCTCGAGCAGCGGTCCCAGGTACTGCCCGATAATCGTGGCGCGTTGTGTCGCACTCAGCCGCATACCAGGATAGTCGGCTGGTTCGTAGGCAGGTTCGTTTTGAATGCTCAGCAAATCCAATTCGACACCCTCTTCAGCGAAGGCCTGGATCGATCGCAGCAAATACGCCGCGAACACATCGTAATTGCCGCTATTGAGCGTTCCACCGATCAGAGAGTTGGAAGTCTTCATCCAGCCCGGCGGACTCCAGGGTGTCGCCATGACCGTAAGTTGGGGGTTGATCGCCATCGCATCGCGCGTGAGTGCCAATGCCTGCTTTGTGACCTGTGGCAGCGAGAACTCGGCAAGCGAGTCATCCCGTCCGCCGACTGGCTGATCGCCAAAGCTGTAGTGTTCCACTGAGAAATCCGACGCGCCTATCGGTACTCGCACCATCGACAAGCCGAGACCAGGCGGTGGTCCGAACAGCTCACCGAGCAGCGCCGTGCGACTCTCGCCGGTGAGGGAATCGCCAAAGAGAATCGTCGTGGCGTCGGTTATCGATGCACCGAATCCGACGATCTCCTGGAAGCGCTGGCTGGTGTCGATCACAACCTGCGCATCGCCGTTTACCGGCTCGGTCGTAAGCGAGGCCTGCCTGGCAAGCAATGCCGACTGATCGGGGTTCGTGAGCCACACGTCCACCGGCGCGCCTGTCGCGGGCGGCCGTGGTTCGTCTGAACCCGAGCACGCGACGACCTGAACAAGGAGACACGCGCAGGCCAGAGCTCTCACCAGGCCATGCGACCGTTTGGAAGCCCACTTCATGCCGCGGACAGGGACGATGCCTTGGATTTCAGCGCCGCAATGAATTTTGCATGGTCCGGCATCGCTTCAACACACCGCGCAATGACGGATTGGACATCTCTCAGATAGTCCTGAATCGCTTCCGGTGACTTGATATCGACCAGCGGGTCGTAGGTCCCCGGAATGATGTTCTGCCCCAGCATGACCTGAATCCAGCTTTCCTCGGCGAACAGTTCATCGGCCTCGCGGAAAAACCGGCCCCGGCTTGCGAACAGGTCCATTTTCGCCGCCAACCGGTCGGGAACATCCATGTCTCTGGCATCGTGCCAGAACGCCGAATCCGTGCGCTCGTTTGCCTTGTAGTGGAGGATGATGAAATCCCTGACACGCGTGAACTCGAAGTCCGTCTGGCGGTTGTATTCATCGATATCCGCCTGATTGAAGCCGTCGTCCGGAAACAGACCGAGCAGTCGAACAGCAGCCGATTGAATCATATGAAGACTGGTGGACTCGAGGGGCTCGAGAAAGCCGGCAGCAAGTCCGACGGCAACGCAGTTGCCGTTCCAGGTCTTGTTGCGCTTCCCGGGGACAAAGCGAACGTGCAACGGGTCGGCAATAGGCTGCCCATCGAGATTTGCGAGCAACAGCGCCTCCGCATCCTCCGCTTCCAGGTGTGCGCTGGAATACACGAGGCCGTTGCCGATGCGGTGTTGCAGCGGAATCCGCCATTGCCACCCCGCAGGGTGCGCGGTCGAGCGAGTACATGATTCAATTCGCGCAACCGACCCCGTAGGTACGGCGATCGCCCTATCGCACGGCAGCCAGTGACTCCAGCTCTCGTAACCCGTCTTGAGAGCACCCTCGATGAGCAAGCCCCGGAATCCGGAGCAGTCGATGAAAAGGTCTCCGGAAACTGCGTAGCCACTTTCGAGACAAACGGCGTCAATGAACCCGCTGTCGGGACGCTGTACGACATCGATGACCTTGCCTTCGACTCGCTTTACGCCGCGCTTTTCGGCGTAGGCTCGCAGGTACGCCGCGTACAGCCCGGCGTCGAAATGATAGGCATAAGCGATCTCACTCAATGGCGAGTCCGGCATATCCCTGGCGCTGCCCATGAACTTCGCCTCACGGGCGGCGAGTGTGTTAATCGAAAAGTAGTCGAGCGGCGGCACCTTGCCCGCCTTGAACATCTTCAACCAGTATTGATGACAGCGTAGCCACCCGAGGTCGTGACCGATCTTTCCGAAACCGTGGACATAGCGATCGCCGATGCGCCCCCAATCCCGGAATTCGATGCCAAGCTTGAACGTTGCTTTGGTACCAAAGAGAAAGTCGGCCTCGTCCAGTTCCAGCAGCGAATTGAACCGCTTGATTGCCGGTATCGTGGCCTCACCGACTCCGACCGTGGATATCTCGTCGGATTCAACCAGCGTGATATCGTAGCGACCTTCAAGCAGCTTGGCGAACAGAGCGGCCACCATCCAACCGGCCGAGCCGCCGCCGACGATAACGATATTTTTCAAGTGTTCGTCCACCAAGCCCTCAGTCGCTTTCACGTGACTGCAGCGTCTCGACGCCGCAGGACGCCGGCGACGCTGCGACCGGTAACGTCCCTAACGATACCCGATCCTGATACGTCAGGCCGAACTCAACCGGAAACAGCGGCGCCTGGTCGAGACAGGGCGACCCCGGCCAGGCAAATGGCAATCGCCCGCGGAAGTCGAACGCGACTCCGCCTTTCCGGTCCCGGAACAAGACGTCGGCCACTCCGGCGCCTTCGGTCCCCGGTAGCCAGGCTGCGACGAAAGCATCGGAGTGGTTTATGAGGTCGTTGGCGTAGAGGACGCGCCCGGCTATGAGTAACGTGATCACCGGTGTACCTTTTCCAGTCACTCTGGACAGCAGGTCCAAATCTCCGGGAACTCGCGTCGTATGACAGACCGGCGCATGCGGGGGGACATCGCCGACCGACTCCGCGTAAGGACTCTCGCCGATGACGGCGATAACGGCATCGTAGTTCGCCGCATCATGGTCCTCTCCGGTTTCATCGAAGACCACGTTCTCGGCACCGACCGCGTCCTCCACAGCTTGAAGAATCGTTGTCCCATTCGGGAAATCGGAATTCGAAGTCTCGTCTCCTTGCCAGGTCAGACTCCATCCTCCAGCCTGCGCCGGCATGTTGTCGGCATTACGGCCGACAACAAGGATGCGGGCAGAGCGTGACAGCGGCAACGTATCACTGTCATTCTTCAGCAATACCAGGGATTGACGTACTGCTTTGCGAGCCAGCGACGCATCAACAACGGTAGCCGCATTACCCGTGAACTCGCCCGATGATGGCGAGCGGTCGAACAGCCCTGCGCGCATCTTGACACGCAAAATACGTGTCACCGCATCATCGATCCGTTCCATCGGAATCGCGCCGGACTCCACGTCCCTGACGGTATTGGCGATGAAGTCTTTCCAATCGAAGGGCACCATGACCATGTCAATACCGGCATTGATCGCCGCAGGACAATGCGAATTCGTGCATCCACGTACCTGCCCTATGGCGTTCCAATCCGAGACGACAAAGCCGTCGAAGCCCATTTTGTCTTTGAGTGCGGTGGTGAGCAGTGCCCGGCTGCCGTGGATCTTCCCGTAGTCGATTCCCGAGTCGATGTCGTTCCAGCTGTTGAA
>JANQGP010000488.1 GCA_028277265.1 Woeseiaceae bacterium
CGAGCAGGTGCCCGCTCTTGCCGCCCGGCGCGGCGCAGGCATCGAGCACGCGGCGCGGCCGCTCGCGCATGAGCCAGCGCGCGGCAACCTGCGCCGCCCCGTCCTGCACCGATACGTCGCCGTCCGCAAAACCGGGCAATACGTCGATGCCCTGAGGCTCGCTGAGCCGCAGGGCATCGGGAACGCCGTCGAGCACGGTCGATTCGATATCCAGAGCGGCGAGCCGACGCCTGTATTCGGCCGCCGTGCCACGCGACGCATTGGCACGCAGCCACATCGGCGCGCGCCGATTGTTCGCGTCGAGAATGTCGTTGGCATCGTCAGGCCAGTCGCGCCGCAGCCTGTCGATCAGCCATTGCGGGTGATCGAAACGTGATTCGTTTCCGAGGGGTGCGCGCTCGGCGAGCCCCTCCCGCTGGAAGCGCCGCAGGCATGCGTTGACGAGGCCGGCGAGTTTCGGGCGTCTGAGCTGGCGCGCTGCTTCGACGGTCTGCGAGACTGCCGCGTGATCCGGGATACGCGTATCGCAGAGCTGGTAGAGACCGACCGCGAGCAGCGCGTTGATGACGCTATCGCGTGCCTTCAGCGGGCGATTCAGGAGTTCGTCGATCCACTCCTGGAGACGCCAGTGGCGGCGCAGCGTGCCGTACGCCAGCAGGCGGAGCAACGGCCGCTCGACGGGCGGCAGCCGCTTTTCGTGTTCCGGGATGGCGGCATCGAGCGATTGCCCCCGGCTCGTCACGGCATCGACGACCTGTGCAGCCGCAGCGCGTGTCCTTGCTCCCCCGCTCGCCACGATCAGCCCGGCGGTTCGGCCGCGAGATCGAACTGGCCGACGAATTCTGTCGCCGGTACGCGCCGCTTGCCGGGCAATTGCAGCTCGTCGAGACGCAGCGCATCGTTGCGGCAGGCAACGATCACGGCCTCGCGATCCGCCTGAAGAACGCTGCCCGGCCGTGCCGCGCCCTCGACCGGCGTCGCCCGCCAGAGCTTGATGCGACTGTCGCCGGCGAAGAAATACGCACCGGGAAACGGGTTGTAAGCCCGCACCCGCCGGGCCGCCTCCGCGGCGCTCACGCTCCAGTCCACCTCGGCGTCACGCGTTGCGATCCTGGGCGCGAAAGTGACGAGCGATTCGTCCTGCTCCTGCGGCTCTAGGCGGCCGGCGACGATGTCGTCGAGCTTGTCGACGAGGGTCGCGCCGCCGAGCACCGCCAGCCGGTCGTGCAGCTCGCCCGCCGTTTCCGCCTCGGCAATACGCAACGTCTCGACGTGAAACACGGGGCCGCTGTCGAGGCCGGCTTCCATCCGCATCAGGCTGATACCGGTCGCTTCGTCACCGGCAAGGATCGCCGCCTGGATCGGCGCGGCGCCCCGCCATCGCGGCAGTACGGAGGCGTGCACGTTCAGACAACCGTGCGCCGGAATGTCGAGTACGTTTTGCGGCAGGATCAAGCCGTACGCGGCGACGATCATGAGATCGGGCTCGAGCGCGGTGAGTTCCGCGACGATCGCGTCGTCGCGCAGCGTCGCAGGTTGTAGCACGGGAATGTCGCGGGCCAGCGCGTACGTCTTGACCGGGCTCGCGCGCAGCTTCTTGCCGCGACCCGCCGGGCGATCCGGCTGAGTCAGAACGGCCACGGGCGTCCGGCCGGAGTCGACCAGTGCCTCGAGCGAGGCCAGGGCGAAGTCCGGCGTACCGGCGAATACCAGTCTGCTCACATCGCTGCGGCCGCGGCGTGGCGACGTTCCTTCTCGAGCTTCTTGCGAATCCGCATGCGTTTGGACTCGGAAAGATAGTCGACGAACAGTTTGCCCTCCAGGTGGTCCATTTCGTGCTGGATACACACGGCGAGCAGGCCTTCGGCCTCCATCTCCGTTTCCTCACCGTCGCGGTCCAGGAATCGCACGCGGATGTGTTCGGCGCGCTCGACGGGCTCGTAGTATCCGGGCACCGACAGGCAGCCCTCGTCGGTCATGGTCACGCCGTCCTTTTCGACGATGACGGGATTGATCAGAACGTAAGGTTCCGACTGATCGGGCGACACGTCGGTCACGAGCAGACGCTTGTGCACGTCGACCTGGGTAGCCGCGAGGCCGATGCCCGGCGCCGCGTACATCGTCTCGAACATGTCGTCGATCAGCCGGCGCAGCTCGTCGTCAACCGCTTCGACGGGAACGGCCTTCGTCCGCAGCCGCGGGTCCGGGAATTCAAGAATGTTCAGTTTTGCCATAATTTCTGCTGATCCTTCGGGCGCCGTTTTCGTGTAAGTTGCCACAAAAACGATCTAAATGTTTGACTTTATTGAATAAGATGTCAGACAATGCCGCCTGAAAAACGCGTATCCGGACGACACCCGGGACCGGAAATGTGACGTAATTGGCAGCCTCGGCACTACCGGAGCGACATAGTATAGCAACGCCTTGAAAATACAGGCCCGAACCTATTGGACGGAGCACTCGCGAAATGTCACCTAGCACGAATACCCTCCATGGCAGCCCATGGCTGACCGCCGCCGCGCTGGCCCTGGTGCTGGCCGGTTGTGGCAGCAACCAGCCTGCTTATCAGCCTGAAGCAGCCCCGGTCGCTACGTCGGGCAGCTCCTCGATCGAACCTGCACAGAACACTTACTCCGAGCCCGAGCCCTACGAACCGGTCGTCGAGCTCATCAGCGAACCCGCGCCGCTTGCCGAAGGCGCGCCGGACGAATACGTCGTCCAGGTGGGTGACACCCTTTGGGACATCGCGGGCACGTTCCTGAAAGACCCCTGGTATTGGCCCGAAATCTGGTACGTCAACCCGGATATCGAGAACCCGCACCTTATCTACCCGGGTGATGTCCTGGGCCTCGTCTACATCGACGGTCAGCCACGCATCACGAACGTCCGCGCGTCGACGTATCGCCTGTCGCCGCAGGCTCGCGTGACGCCGCTGACCGAGTCGATCACGAGCATTCCGTTCGAGGACATCCAGGCCTTCCTGAGTTCGGGCGTCGTCCTGGAGAAGGACCAGGCCGACGGGCTGCCGTACCTGCTCGCCACGCGCGGCGATCACCTGATCGCGTCGGCCGGTAACGAAATCTATGTGCGTGGTCTCACCGACACGCTGTCGGGTGCCCGCTACCGCGTCGTGGCGATCGGCGACCCGCTCTACGACCCCGATGACGACCGGCTGATCGGCTACCAGGGTATCCCGGTCGGCGAAGGCCGTCTGAACCGCGGCGGCGATCCGGCCACGGTGGCATTGACGGATACGTCGCGTGAAGCCAAGCCGGGTGATCGACTGTTGCCCGAGGAAGTGGACATCCCGCTCAACTTCTTCCCGCGCTCGCCGAGCACCCAGGTTGAAGGCCGCATCATTTCGGTCGTCGGTGGCGTGACGCAGATCGGCCAGTACCAGGTCGTGGTCGTGAACCGCGGGTCGAACAACGGCCTGTCGGCCGGCGATGTGCTGACGGTCTGGCAGACCGGCGAAGTCGTCGACGATCGCTTCGGCGGCGGCTCGGTTCGACTGCCCGACGAAGAAGCCGGTACCGTCATGGTCTTCAAGACCTACGATCGCATCAGTTACGGGCTCGTCATGCACGCCACGCAGGCCATCCACATCCACGACACCGTCCGTAACCCGACCTAAAAACGAGAATCGCCCCGCTCACCGCCACGTCGGTGGCGGTATCATGCCGGCATGGAAATGTCGGTCCGTGCCTGGCTCGTTCTCGCGCATGCGTACGTCCGCGTTGACGAACTGAAGAACCTCATCGAGTGCTTCGGAGGCGTCGACGAGATCGCCGCGCAGCCGCGAGACAACATCGCGGCGACCGGACTCGCCGATGAGAAATGCCGCGCCATCGTCTCGCCCGACGGCAGGGCCATCGACAACGCGCTCGAGTGGCTCGGGCACGAGCGCCATCACCTGGTCGCCTGGGGCGAGGACGATTATCCGGAGCTGTTCGGCCAGGTACCCGGTCCGCCGCTGGCGCTCTACGTGAACGGCGACGTCGACGCGCTGCACCTGCCGGCGCTCGCTATTGTCGGCAGCCGCAATCCGACCCGGGGCGGACGCCGTAATGCCCACGACTTCGCGCGACACCTGGCGTCGGGCGGTCTGGCAATCGTGAGCGGCATGGCCCAGGGTATCGATGCGGCGGCGCACGAGGGCGCCCTCCACGCCGGCGGCAAAACGATTGCCTTTCTCGGTACCGGAATTGACCGCGTCTATCCACCCGTCAACCGGTCCCTTGCACACACTATCGCCGAGCGCGGCGCACTGGTCAGCGAGTACCCGCTCGGGAGTCCGCCCGAGAAGTGGCACTTCCCGGAGCGAAACCGGCTGATCAGCGGACTCAGCCTCGGCACACTCGTCGTCGAGGCGGCGCGACGCAGCGGTTCGCTGATTACGGCGCGGCTCGCCGCCGAACAGGGCCGGGAGGTGTTTGCGCTGCCGGGTTCGATACATAATGCGCTGGCGCGCGGTTGCCACGAACTCATCCGACAGGGCGCGAAGCTCGTCGAGACGGCCGATGACATCCTTGCCGAACTCGGCCAGCTGGCCGGGCATATGCACCCGGCGGCCGACGATGCCGACTACGCAACGCTGCGCAACTCGCTCAGCCATGACCCGGTCGGCATCGAGGAACTCGGCAGGGAATCGGGTTTGACGATCGACCAGCTTTCCTCCATGCTTCTGATCCTGGAGCTCCATGGAGAAGTGGAGTCATTCCCCGGTGGAAGATACGCCAAGAAGGAGCCGCTCCAGGCATGAAAGAAAACGTACTCGACGTACTGATGTATCTCTTCGAAACGTACGTTGACACTGAGGACGACCCCGAACCCGATCAGAACGAGCTGCGCAGCGAGCTTTCGCGCGCCGGTTTCGGCGACGCGGAGATCGAGCGAGCGCTCGACTGGCTCGACGCACTCACCGAGCAGCAGGAAAGCCTCAACTACGGCACGCAGACGGCGCACGGCACGCGCATCTTCAACGACTTCGAACACGAGCGGCTCGACACGAACTGCCGCGGCTACATCACCTATCTCGAGCAGACCGGCATCCTGTCGCCGCCGCAACGCGAGCTGCTCATCGATCGCCTGCTGGCGCTCGAAACGGCCGATATCGACGTGGAACAGATCAAGTGGGTCGTGCTAATGGTGCTGTTCAGCCAGCCCGGACAGGAACTCGCCTACGCGCGCATGGAAGACCTCGTATTCGATGAGGCCTCCGGGCTGATGCACTGACGTGTAACATCGATTTCCTTGACACGTTGCGGTCAAGCATGTAATTGAGCCGCGATGTCAAAGAATCTCGTCATCGTTGAATCGCCTGCCAAGGCGAAGACGATCAGCAAGTACCTCGGCAAGGACTTCGACGTCATGGCCTCGTACGGCCATGTGCGTGACCTCGTGCCCAAGGAAGGCGCCGTCGATCCCGACAATCGCTTCGCGATGAAGTACCAGGTCATGAAGGACAGCGAGAAACACGTCAAGGCGATCGTCCAGGCGCTGAAAAAAGCCGATGCGCTCTATCTCGCGACGGACCCGGACCGCGAAGGCGAAGCCATTTCCTGGCACCTGGCCGAGCTGCTCAAGGAGCGTGATGCGCTGGGCGACAAGGACGTGCACCGCGTCGTGTTCCACGAGATCACCAAACAGGCGGTGCAGGATGCCGTCGCACACCCGCGCGAGCTGTCCGGTGACCTCGTCGGTGCGCAACAGGCGCGCCGCGCGCTCGACTACCTGGTCGGATTCAACCTGTCGCCGCTGCTCTGGAAGAAGGTGCAACGCGGGCTGTCGGCCGGGCGCGTACAAAGCCCCGCACTTCGCATGATCGTCGAGCGTGAACTCGAGATCGAGGCGTTCAAGGCGCGCGAGTACTGGAGTATCGAGGCGGACGTCAGCAAGGACGACCAGCCCTTCGCCTCGCGTCTCGTGGCCTACAAGGGCGAGAAGGTCGAACAGTTCAGTTTCGAGAATGAGGACGCGGCGCGCGAGGTCGAGAAGACCCTGCTCGAGGCGGCCGGCGGCGAACTGAAGACCGTCGCCGTTACCAAGAAACAGCGTCGCCGCAACCCGGCCGCGCCGTTTACGACGTCGACACTGCAGCAGGAAGCATCGCGCAAGCTCGGATTCAATACGCAACGCACGATGCGTGTCGCGCAGAAACTGTACGAAGGCATCGAGCTGCCCGGTGAGGGTCAGGTCGGCCTGATCACGTACATGCGTACCGACTCCGTGACGCTGGCCGACGTCGCCGTGGCCGAGATCCGTGATGTCATCGCCGATCGTTACGGCAAGAAGAACGTCCCGGACGAGGTACGCACCTTCAAGAACAAGTCGAAGAATGCGCAGGAGGCTCATGAAGCCGTCCGGCCGACGTCCGTCAGGCACATACCGGATGAGATCAGGGGCTCACTCGACGACGACCAGTACAAGCTTTACTCGCTGATCTGGAAACGCACGATGGCCTGCCAGATGGTGCCGGCCTTGTTCGACACCGTAGCCATCGAGATGGCTGCGGGTCCGGAAGAGGCCGGGCATCGCCTGCGCGCCAACGGCTCGGTGCTGGTCGAGCCCGGATTCATGGCCGTCTACCAGGAAGGCAAAGACGACGCCAAGGACGACGACGGGGATCGTCTGCTGCCCGAAATCGCCGAGGGCGACACGATCAGACTCGACGAGCTGCGGCCCGAACAGCATTTCACGGAGCCGCCGCCGCGTTTCACCGAAGCAAGCCTCGTCAAGACGCTCGAAGAGTACGGCATCGGCCGACCGTCGACATACGCCAGCATCATCTCTACGCTCAGGCGCCGCGAGTATGTCGAGATGGACGGCAAACGATTCATCCCGACCGACATCGGCCGCATCGTCAATGGCTTCCTGACCGAGCACTTCACGCGGTACGTGGACTACGACTTCACGGCCAGGCTCGAGGACGACCTCGATGAGGTCTCCCTCGGCCACAAGGACTGGGTACCGCTGCTCGAGGACTTCTGGAAACCGTTCACGAAGCTCTGCACCGAAAAGGAAGAGAGCGTCACGCGCGAGCAGGTCGCGCAGGCGCGCGAACTCGGCACCGACCCGAAGAGCGGCAAGCCGGTGACGGTTCGCATGGGCCGCTACGGCCCCTTCGTGCAGATCGGCACCAAGGACGACGAGGAAAAGCCCAAATTCGCCGGCCTGCGTCCGGGTCAGAAGATGAACGACATCGATCTCGAGACGGCTCTCGAGCTGTTCAAGCTGCCGCGCAAGCTCGGCGAAACGGCGGACGGCCAGCCCGTCTCGGCCAGCATCGGCCGCTTCGGTCCCTACGTGCGATACGGCGACAAGTACGTGTCGATTCGCGGAGACGACGATCCCTACACGATCGAATTGCCGCGGGCGCTCGAGCTCATCGAGGAAAAGAAGATCGCCGATGCCAATCGAATCATCCTCGATTTCGAGGACGAAGGAATACAGGTGCTCAATGGCCGCTACGGGCCGTATATCACGAACAAGAAGAAGAACGCGCGTGTCCCGAAGGACCGTGAACCGAGATCGCTGACGCTCGAGGAATGCATCGAGTTCCTCGCTGCCGCGCCCGAGCGTGGCCGGCGTGGCAAGAAGAAGGCCGCGAAGAAAAAGACCAAAAAGAAGGCCGCGAAGAAAAAGACGTGATTGACGCCGTAAAGGACTACCTGACGGGCCTGCAGAACCGCATCTGCGCCGAACTCGAGTCCATCGACGGCGGAGCCACGTTCGGGTGCGATACCTGGACGCGCCCGGCCGGCGGCGGGGGTGACAGCCGGGTCCTGAAGCAGGGCGAGGTATTCGAACAGGCCGGTGTGGGCTTTTCGCATGTCTTCGGTGAGCGGATGCCGCCCTCTGCGACGAAGAACCGCCCGGAGCTCGCCGGCAAGGCGTTCCAGGCCGTCGGTGTATCGCTCGTGCTGCATCCTCGCAATCCCTACGTGCCGACGACGCATGCGAATCTTCGCTTTTTCACGGCCGGCCAGCGTAAACCGGTATGGTGGTTCGGCGGGGGCTTCGACCTGACGCCGTACTACCCGTTTCATGAAGACGTCGTTCACTGGCATCGTGTCGCCAGAGCCGCATGCAACCCGTTTGGCGACGACCTGTACCCGCGCTACAAAAAATGGTGCGACGAGTACTTCTACCTGAAGCACCGCGGTGAGACCCGCGGCGTCGGCGGCCTGTTCTTCGACGACCTCAACGAATTCGGCTTCGACAAGAGCTTCGAATTCGTGCGTACCGTGGGCGACAGCTTTCTGAAGGCCTACGGGCCGATCGTAGAGAAGCGAATATCCCACCGCTATGGCGATCGTCAGCGGCAGTTTCAGCTCTACCGGCGCGGGCGCTACGTCGAATTCAATCTGATCTACGACCGCGGCACGCTGTTCGGCCTGCAGTCGGGCGGCCGCACGGAGTCGATACTCATGTCGTTGCCGCCGATGGTGCGCTGGGAGTACGACTGGCATCCGGAACCCGGTTCGCCCGAAGACGCGCTCTACGAGGACTACCTGCGGCCGCGCGACTGGCTCGGGGAAACCACGTGAATGAGAAGAACGGACCTGGCCGGCTGGTTGCAATCGGCGCCGTTCTCGAAGCCGAAGCCCGCCGGACATTCTCTTTTGCCAACCTGAATGGTAACGTCACACGGATGGCGGAAGACGATGTCCTGGATCGAACAAATCGAGGTCAGCGAAGCTGACGGAAAACTCGCGGAGACTTACGCCGCGCTGATCGAACAGCGCGGCAAGGTCTCCAATATCCTCAAGGTTCACAGCCTCAATCCGGCCGCGATGGGCAACCATCTCGAGCTGTACATGACGCTGATGTTCGGCAGGTCGGGCCTCAGCCGCCTCGAACGCGAAGCGATCGCCGTCGTCGTTTCGGCAAGCAACGAATGTGCGTACTGCGTCAACCATCACGCGGAATCCCTGCGCAACTACCTCGAGGACGACGACACGATCGGCCTGCTCATGGCCGCCGACGGCCTGGAGACGCTCGAGCCTCGACTGAGCAACATCGTGCGGCATGCCGAGAAGCTGACCACGGCGCCCGGCGCCATGACGGAAAGCGATCTCGGCGAGTTGCGTGCCGAGGGCCTGTCCGATCGGGACATCCTCGACCTGACGCTGATCGTCGGGTATTTCAATTTCGTCAATCGCATCGCGATGGGGCTCGGTGTCCGATTCACCGAGGAAGAAGTCAGCGGTTACCTCAACGACTGAGACGATGATCGCGACACGCCTGATTCTGCTGTTCCTTCTGATCGCGCTCGCGGCTGACGGGTTCGCCCAGAACAGATCCGTCCTGCGCGACGCCGGCGATGTGACGGTGCAGCTCGCGGGCGCGGAAACGCGCGACGAGCCGAAGGTCTACATCGTGCAGCTGCGCGAGCCTTCGGTTGCAGAACGCCAGGCATCACTCGCGAGCAAGGTCGCGCCCGGCCCGTTGGGGTTCAAATCCAAGCTGCGACTCGATCGAAGCAACCCGTCCGCCAAGGTCTACGCCGCGGAACTCGAGCTGGCGCAGGACGAGATCCTCGCGAAAGCCGGGGCGGGGACGGAAAAGATCTACAGCTACCGTTACGCGCTGAACGGTTTCGCCGCGCGCATGACCGTCGCACAGGCGCAGAAGCTCGAGCACCTTCCCGACGTGCTCAACGTCTGGGAAGACGAGGTCCGGCCGATGGCGACGCGCCAAAGCCTTTCTTTCCTGGAGCTGTTCGATGCTAACAAGGGACTGCGCACCGCCGCGGGCCTCGACGGCGATGGCGTCGTCATCGGCGTTATCGACAGCGGCGTGACCCCGGGACATCCTGCCCTACTCGATACGCGCGAAGCCGACAGGCCGCGCGCGTGCCAGGCCAGCTGGGGCGAGACCACGCTTCTCGGCCGCTGGCTGTGTCGACGCTATCGCAAGCTGCCCGACGTTACGAATTTCGATCCGCCGGAGAACTGGGGCGGCGCTTGCATCGCCGGTGAGAATTTCGAGGCGACCGACTGCAACAACAAGATGATCGGCGCGCGCTGGTACATCGACGGTGCCCTCGCGTCCGGGCCGATCGACGACGGCGAGATCCGTTCTCCCCGTGACGCCGACGGACACGGCACGCATGTCGCGACAACGGCTGCGGGCAATCGTACGAGCGCAGCGATCTTCGGCACGACGATCGGAGATATCGAAGGCGTCGCGCCACGCGCACGGATCGCCACCTACAAGGCTTGCTGGCTACGGCCCGGCAGCACACGTGCGAGCTGCAACACGTCGGATCTCGCGCAGGCAATCGACGCCGCGGTCGCGGACGGCGTGGACATTATCAATTACTCGGTCGGCAGCTCGCTGCGCCGGATTACGGCCCCCGATGATGTTGCGTTGATGGCGGCGGCCAAGGCCGGTGTTCTTACCGTCGTCGCGGCCGGAAACGAAGGGCCGAACCTCGGCACCATCGGCTCGCCCGCCGGCGCACCGTGGGTGATCACGGCCGCGGCCTCGTCTCGGGACGGCGAACTGAATGTCGAGGCCATGGAGATCACGGCGCCGTCTGCCGTGGCGAACCGCTACGCCGTCAAGGAAGCCAGCTTCACTCCGCCGCTCGAGGACGTCGACCCGATCGAAGCGGATCTCGTGCTCGTCGATGACGACGACACCACTCTGGACACCGGCGGTGCCGGCGGTACGGAGTCGGATGCCTGTCAGGCACTCGTCAACGGCGCGGACGTCGACGGCAATATCGCGTTCATCCAGCGCACGGGCTGCCGCTTCGACGACATGGTCGCGAATGCAGCGGACGCGGGCGCCGTAGCGGCACTGATCTACAATATCGCGGGCGACCCGATCGTCATGGACGGGCGCACGGGGCTGTCCGATATCCCGGCACTCATGATCGGCCAGGCCGACGGCAATCTGATCCTCGCGGAGATCGACGCGGGCAGTACCGTGACCGCCATTCTCGACAAGGGTTTTCTGCTGACCACCTCGGAGAGCGGCAATGAGATGGGGACGTTTTCGGCGCGGGGGCCGGGGCCGGTGGCCGATGTCCTGAAGCCCGACGTGACGGCGCCGGGCATCAATATCCTCGCGGGCTTCTCGCCGGATTCCGCCTACTCCAGGTCGGGCGAGTTCTTCGGGTACCTGACCGGAACGTCGATGTCGACGCCTCACGTAGCGGGTGTCGCGGCCCTGTTGCGACAGGCTCACCCGGACTGGTCGCCGGCCGCGCTCAAATCGGCAATGATGACGTCGGCCCGCCAGGACGTGACCCGGCCCTCCGGCGTCGGCGATGCAAGCCCTTTCGACTTCGGCGCAGGCCACATCGTCCCGAATGACGCGCTCGACCCGGGCCTCGTGTACGACATCACGGACGACGAATACGATGCCTATGCCTGTGGTATTGCCTCGCCCGCCGTATCCGAGGCGCGCTGCGATGCGCTCGAGGCTGCGGGGTTTTCGTTCGCCCCGCGGGCGCTGAACCTGCCGTCGATAGCAATCTCCCGGCTTGCCAACACGCAGACCGTCACCCGGCGAGTCACCAACGTCAGCGACGAAGCCGCATCGTACGTCGCCGAAACATCGCCGCCACCCGGCATGACGGTCGCGGTCGTGCCGGGGAGCCTCGCGCTCGGGCCCGGCGAGTCGGCGAGTTTCGACGTCACCGTCACCTATGAAACCGGGCCGCTGGACCTGTGGCGGTTCGGCTCGATGACCTGGCGCTCGGACACGCACACGGTCTACACGCCGATCGCCGTCAAGCCGACCTCGGTACTCGCACCCGCCGAGATCACGACGACGGGCGGCACTGACGCGCGCAGTTTCGAGGTCGAGTTCGGCTATTCTGGCGCCTACTCGGCGGGCGTCCATGGCCTGAACCTGCCGCTCGTGCTCAACGGCTTCGTCGGAAACGACCCGGACAAGACGTTCGAATTCAGCTCGAGGAGCATTCCCGGGACGACGCTGCATACGATCAGCGTACCGGCCAACCAGCTCTACGCCCGCTTCGCGCTGTTCGACGCGCTGACCGACGGCGATGACGATCTCGACATGTACGTGTATTACTGCGGGCTCGACGGATCGAGCTGCGTCAGGCTCGGCGAAAGCGGCGAGCCCACTTCACAGGAGCGTTTCGACGTTCTTCGTCCCGCCGAAGGGCTCTACGCGGTCTTCGTGCACGGCTTCGAGACCGACGCCGTGCAGGGCGGGCCCGGATCGAATTACCAGCTCCTGTCGTGGGGCGTGGGCATCGTGGACGACAAGGGCAACCTGTCGGCGAGCGGGCCTGCGTTCGTCAACGCGGGCACGACCGGTACCGTTGATTTCAGCTGGTCGGGTCTGATCAGCAATACGATCTACGTCGGCGCCATCTCACACAACACGCCGCAGGGTATTGCCGCCCTGACGCTGATCACGATTATTAACTAGCTTAGCCAGCCCCGGCGGCTCGCTTTCCTCGAGTACCAGATCTCGAAGATACAAATCAGGATGACGAGTGCCGGAAGGACCAGCCAGACGCGCTCGAAGATATCGAGCCCGTTGCGCAGCAGGTACGCGTCCGCGAACTGCACAATGGCACCGACGAGAGAGATCACGAACATCGGCACCGCCCAGGCCTTTCTGAGCAACAGGAAGATGACGCCGAGCACGCCCGCGTTGACCGCAATCGCATAGGCCGAATGCGCCCAGGCCGGCGTGTCGAAAACATGCGCGATCTGCTCGGCGGAGTACCCCGCCGCCTGCAACATCGCGGGCTCGAGCTTCGAGAACGTGAAGTACTGGTACAGGCCGGACAGGTTCCAGACCGCCAGCAGCCCGCCGATGGCCCAGAACGCGGTCCCCGGTTGAGTGTTTGATTTTTCTGACATTTTCTCTCCTCCGGCAAACTGCTTCCCAGCTTCTATACTGGATTGTAATCGGTAATTCTGCCGGGAGTGCAAGACCAGGTTCGAAGAGAGACAAGAATGAACAAGAAATTTCTCGCGGCGCTCGCCGCAACACCGTTGCTGTTCACGAGCTGGGCGGTCGCTATTGCCGACGAACACGAAGAAGAGAAATCACCCTGGGTGACGCCGGTCGACACCTTTACCTGTTCCTACAACGACGGTATGGATGCCGACGATCTCGACAAGGCCATCGCGGACTGGAACAAGTGGCTGGACTCGGAGGGCGTGGACAGCTATGGCGCCATGGTCATGACACCGTACTACCACGGGCCGGACACGTTCGAGCTCGGCTGGCTCGGTTTCTGGACATCACAGGAGGCCATGGGTGTCGGGATCGACATGTACCTCGCGGACGGCGGCAAATACGCCGAAGGTTTCAGCAAGGTGGTGAGCTGCGACACACACGAGCACTGGGCGTCGATCAACGTCAAGGACCCCGGAGGGCCGGCACCCGACAACTTCGTGGTGATGTTCTCCAACTGCACCCGCGGCGAAGGCGTCGAATGGGACGGGTTGTTCGAAAAGATCAAGAAGGCCATCGACTACCAGACCGAGCAGGGCCTCGTCAAAGGCGACTGGATGATGTGGCCGGTATTCGGCGGTGGCGGTGATCCCGGCTGGGAATTCAAGTGGGTGACGAGCTTTACGAATTACACGGAGTTCGGTAAGGCCTACCAGCACAACGCCAACGGCGGCGGCCGACAAAAAATGAACGAAATCATGGGCGACGCGCTGGACTGCGATGCGGCGCGCGTCTACAACGCCCGCATGGTCAGGCGTATACCGGAGAGCGACGCCGAGTAACCCTCACGCCATCTTTGCGCATTCGCGGTAGCGGAAACAGCTGATCAGGTGATCGTTGACCATGCCCGTTGCCTGCATGTGCGCATAGATGATGGTACTGCCAACAAACCTGAATCCGCGCTTCTTGAGATCTTTCGACAGGGCGTCGGATTCAGGTGAGGTGGCGGGCACATCGCTGTCCCTCTCCCAGCGGTTCTGGATCGGAGCGCCGTCAACGAAGTCCCAGACGTAGTCGCAGAAGCTGCCGAACGCCTGCTGCACGTCGAGGAAGGCCCTGGCGTTGGTAACGGTCGACTCGACCTTGAGCCGGTTACGGACGATCGATGGATCCCGCAACAGCTTCTCGACGCGCTTCTTCGTGAATCGCGCGACCTTCTCCGGATCAAACTCGGCGAACGCCTTGCGATAGCCCTCGCGCTTGTTGAGGATGGTCGACCAGCTCAGGCCGGCCTGGGCGCCCTCGAGAATCAGGAACTCGAACTGGGTGCGATCGTCACGTACGGGCACGCCCCATTCCTCGTCGTGGTAACGAATGTACTCGAGGCTGACGCCCTCAGCCCATCGGCAGCGTGTGACACGTTTGCTCATGCGATGAATCTAGCAAAAAAAAGCCCGCGCATTGCGCGGGCTTTCTCCTGCATCAAAGCAGATTTGCTTACGAACCGCCGCAGGAGCCTTCGCCGCACTTGCCTTCGCCTTCCTTCTCACCGCACGTGCCTTCGCCTTCCTTGTCCTCACCGCAAGAGCCTTCACCACACTTGCCCTCGCCCTTCTTGTCTTCGCCGCAGGAACCTTCGCCACACTTGCCTTCGCCTTTCTTGTCCTTCTTGTCTTTCTTGTCGCCGCCGCACTTGCCTTCGCCTTCACCGAGCATGTAGCCGACTTCGAGGTTTGAAATCGTAAACGGGCTTTCTGCCGTATCGGCCGCGTTCACCGTGCCCGAAAGTGCGAATGAACCGGCCAGTGCCGCGCCTACAGCCAGTGCAACCGGCTTGATTACTTTCTTGTCTGCCATCTTCTTCTCTCCTACCAGGATTTATGCCCGGAACCGGGCGTTCATTTTCTCAGTGAGGGACGTCACGTCGTCCACATCACTG
Organism: Woeseiaceae bacterium; assembly: GCA_028277265.1. Classification (GTDB taxonomy): domain Bacteria; phylum Pseudomonadota; class Gammaproteobacteria; order Steroidobacterales; family Woeseiaceae; genus UBA1847. The sequence continues at coordinate 14,837 of JANQGP010000488.1, forward strand.
AGTCCACCACATTCTTTTGAATCGGCGCCAGCTGCTCTTCGCGATCACCAATGATCGCTATGCTGCCATCACCAACAGGAAGAATGACTCCTTTTACGTTTTCGCCTTCGATCGGCGTCGTCTCGGCCACACCCACTTCAGGCATCAATATGATGGTTACCGGACCGTGCTCGCCCTGGATGACGAGATGCGGCGACGTCTTGCCTTTGATGACGCATGGCTGCGCATAGGTTATGAGGGATTTGTCGCGATCGAACCGGGCTATCGACGCCGGCACCACGCGCTCGAGACGGTCATCGGGCACGGCGATGTCCGTAACGCGCAATGCGTAAGGTTCATGGTCCATGTGCGCGAGAATCTCTTCAGCCAGCGAATCGTAAGTCTCGAACATATCGGACATGCGAAGCGAAATCGAGGTTGCGAGAACCACGGAAGCGGCCAGCGCAAACCACAGCGCCTTCCGTGACCGTTTGCGCGCCGGAAGCGCCGCGACGTTGTCCGTCTCGATCTCGGGCAACTCGGGCATGACGAGTTCGGGGACGTCGATCTGAAGCGCTTTCGCGATCTTCAGGTCGAGCTGCCTCGTGTCCATGTTCTGCTCGTCAGTCATTCCAGCGCCACACTGTCTTTCAGCTTGTTGCGAGCCCGATGCAGTCGCGTCAGTACGGCGCCCTGCTTCAGGCCCATGGTTTCGGCGATCTCGTTGGTGCTGTAGCCCATCAGGACCTGCAGAACCAACGGTTCACGGTAGTCGTCCTCGAGCCCGAAAATTGCTTCACGCAAGTCGGCGAGCTCCTCGTTCGGCGTCTCGGCCAGCAATGCTGCCTGCGACGCCGACAGGTTGTCGATGTCGACGGTTTCGAGCCGGCGACGTTCGAAGTAGCGAGCGTTTTCCCGGCGGACGATCGTCAAGAGCCATTGTTTGGCGGCGCCATCGTCCCGCAGGGCATCGAGGGACTTCCAGGCGCGCAACAGCGCTTCCTGGACCACGTCCTCCGCCACCGCCGTATCCCGGCTGAGCCAGGCGGCGTAGCGGTACATGTCGGGGTAATAGACGGCGACAAGCCTGTCGAATCGTCGTCGCCGTATTCCCTCCGTGCTGCTACCTGTCACTCGAGATGACCCTTTCGTCGTTGTTTTTATTACCGGAATCGCACAAAACTGTATGGTAGACGTGGAAACCCTACCTAAATACAGGGAAAATCAGTACTTCTTTCACTTATTCTGATTAGCTATGAGTGCATCGTCCCCCGGACAGTTCCCCGGCGTTCGCCTGCGGCGCAATCGCCGGACACCGGCCCTGCGCCGCCTCGTCGCGGAAACGGGCTTGTCCAGCGCGGATTTCATTTATCCGGTGTTCGTGCTCGAAGGCGAGGGGCTGGAGGAGGCCGTGCCGTCGATGCCCGGCATTTCGCGCAAGAGCATCGATCTGCTGCTCGTTGAGCTCGGCGAAGCGCGGGACCTCGGCATTCCGGCCGTGGCGCTGTTCCCGGTCATCGACCAGGACAGGAAAAGCCTCGACGGCGCCGAATGCGCCAATCCGGACGGTCTCGTGCAGCGGACGGTCAGGGCGATCAAGGCCAGGTTTCCCGAACTCGCCGTGGTCACCGATGTCGCACTCGATCCGTATACCACTCACGGCCAGGACGGCATCATCGATGATGACGGCTACGTGTTGAACGACGTCACGGTCGACATGCTCGTCAGGCAGGCGCTGTCTCATGCCGATGCCGGCGCTGACGTCGTCGCGCCATCCGACATGATGGACGGACGAATCGGCGCGATTCGCGCGGCACTCGAAAACGCCGGGCACATCAACACGGTCATCCTCGCCTACGCCGCGAAGTTCTCGTCGAGCTTCTACGGGCCGTTCCGCGATGCCTGCGGCTCGGCCGGGAACATCAAGGGTGGCGACAAACACACTTACCAGGTGGCTCCGGCGAACAGCGACGAGGCCGTTCGGGAAGTCGGCCTCGATATCGGCGAGGGTGCCGACATGGTCATGGTCAAGCCGGCGATGCCGTATCTCGATATCGTGCGTCGCGTCAAGGAGACCTACGGCCTGCCGACGATGGCATACCAGGTCAGCGGTGAGTACGCGATGCTCAAGGCAGCCGCGCAAAACGGCTGGCTCAACGAACGCGCGGTCGTGCTAGAGTCATTACTCGGCATCAAGCGCGCCGGCGCCAACGCGATTCTGACCTACTTTGCGATGGCGGCTGCTCGCTGGCTTGCGGAGAGCGAATGACGACAACTGACCGTTATGGCGTGATGGGTTACCCGGTATCGCACAGCCGTTCTCCCGTCATCCACCGGTTATTTGCACTGCAGACCAACCAGGACATCCAGTACGAGTTGCTGCAGGTCTCGGCCGAGAAGCTCGAAACGGCGGTCCGCCAGTTTCAGCGTACGGGCGGCAAAGGCCTGAACATCACCGTGCCGCACAAGGCGGAAGTTGCCAGGCTCTGCAACCACCTCTCCGAGCGCGCCAGTACGGCCGGTGCGGCCAATACCCTGTCGTTCGTCGACAGCGAAATCCACGGCGACAACACCGACGGCATCGGTTTGTTGCGAGATCTCGCCGTCAACCTCGGTGTCCATCTCGAGGCAGCGGACATCCTGATACTCGGTGCCGGCGGCGCAACGCGCGGCATCGTCGGCCCGTTGCTCGAGATGCAACCGGCTTCTTTGCTGATCGCGAACCGAACGGTCGGCAAAGCCGAGCTCATCGCCGATCAATTGAAGCGCCTGGGGCCGGTATCGACCTGTACCTTCGACGACATTCCGGTCGATACCGATTACGACCTGATCATCAACGCCACGTCGGCGGGCTTCAAGGGTGAAACACCACCCTATCCGGAAAACGCGGTGTCGCCCGGGACATTCTGCTACGACCTGTCTTACGGTCTGAAGCCGACGCCGTTCAGCGTCTGGGCGCGGGAACACGGCGCCGCACGGTCGGTCATGGGCTGGGGTATGCTCGTCGAACAGGCGGCGGAATCGTTCAGCATATGGCGCAAGGTCCGGCCGGACACGGCGCCTGTTCTCAAGCAGATGAAGATCACGGCGTAGACCCCATCGATATGACGCCGTGTCGAATCAGTTCCGCCGACACGAAGACCGTCGTCACATTGAACAACACGTGCGTGACGATGCAAGGAAGGACGCCGAATCGCCGGTTCATCTGGCCGAGCACCAGCCCGAAGACGAAGACCTGGACAAGCTTGACCCAGTCGGGCTGGAGCGAGCCTATGTGTGCGATGCTCCAGAACGCCGATGTTGCGAGGACGGCCCAGTGGTGGCCGTAACGAGAATCTCGCCACACATAGGTCAGGCCGTTCTGCAATCCCAGGCGAAAGACGATCTCCTCGGAGAACGATATCGCGACGACCACCAGCAGCGCCGTGAACGACACCCCGGCGCTCAGCGCTTCAGGGGAATCGAACGCTGCGCCGACAGCCGGATTCGTCAGCAGAAACAGGACAACGGAGAAGACCATCATGACGATGGTCGCCAGCAGCGCGTACGACAGGGATTTGCCGGTGGGCCTCGAGAGGCCGTAGCCCGTCGGCCGCCCGGTGCCGGCGGATGCCTCGTTCAGTCGCTGAGACAGCAACAGCCCGACGACCGTACAGGTGTACAGGCGAATCGCGGTTACGGTCGCCACGGCGATGCCCGCCACCGGCGACCTGTCGACGGCCTCCAAACCGACCCACCAGATCAGCATCACGTCGAGGATAAGAATGACGCCGACAATAGCGAGACCGGCCGGCAGGAACTGCCGCGTTTCGGCGAAGTTCTTCGCCCAGGCAACCAGAAACGCGATCGTCATGATGACGCTGCCGATCACGTATATCGCAAACACCCACAGGGTCTGGCCCATATTTCAGCTCGTTGCCCAACTCCGGCCAGTGTATCCTCTGGTGACGACGAACGTAGGCCAAAATGAACGTTGAGAAAGATGATGAGCGCAGAAGACAACAAGCAACTCGTACTCGATTTCTATGCCGCCGGTGCCCGGGGGGATATGGACGCTGCGCTCGGGATACTGGCCGATGACATCACGTGGACGAACATCGGCTCGACGAGATTCTCGGGCAGCTATGTCGGCAAGCAGGCGCTCGTCGAACAACTGATCGGACCCTTGTTCGGACAGCTCAAGGCCGGCATCGCCTCCGAGATCGAGCGGCTGACGGCCGAAGGCGACATCGTCGTGGCGCAGACGAACGGGACGGCGGAGACGCACGACGGTCAGTCCTACAACAACGCCTACTGCCAGGTCATTCGCATCGCGGACGGCAAATTCATAGAAGTGAAGGAGTACTTCGATACGGCACTCGCCGACGCCGTGTTCGGAAAGTAGGCGTTTAAGCGGCTGCTCAACGGTTGAGGTAGTTGAGCACCTCGTGACGTCCCGTAGTCGCGAGCTGTGCCTGGCGATCGAAACTCGCGTAGCGATTGTCCGGGCGAACCTCACTGAGCCTCGTCCTTATTCGTTTGGCACGTTGTGCGACGTCACGCATTGTGGCCCGGACCGCGTCGCTCATAGCGCTGTCTTCTTCGCTCGCGGCGAAACAGAACAGCTCGAAATACTGGTCATAGGCATTCTCGTAGAGCCTGACCAGATTCTTGCTGACCGGATCACACATCAGGTCAATCAGGTAATCCGCGGATATGCGGCTTGAGACCGCGACCATGTACTGTCGATGTTCGCTCACTATCGCATCTGTGGTTTCTCTTGGACCGTAAAAGGCGGCGAACAACCTGGCGCGATTGGCGCCTTTAACCTTATGCTTGCGGATATAGTCGATCAGCGCCCGCTTATGCGTCAGCCGAACCTCCGCCTTGCGAAGCTCGATCAGCTGCGGTCCGCGACGGGTTTCCTCCGCGACCGGTCGCACGAGATCCGCATGCTTGCTTTCCCAAATGCGATGTATCTTGACGTCCGACACAACGTGTCCGGCGATCCGCGCTGTGCGGGCGACCGGACTGGATGCCGCCTGGAGCAGCGCTCGCTCCGACTCGTCCATTATTCTTTTGTGGCGTTGCGACAAATAGCGCATCGTTCGTCCTATTACGTATCCCGCTCTAGGGCGTTACCCCGTAATAGCTAACATAATACTGCAAACCGATGGCGTTTACATGGCCGCTTCCCGATCACCGCATCGTGACGAACTCCTCCGAGCTCGTCGGGTGAATCGCGACGGTATCGTCGAAATCCTTTTTCGTCGCGCCCATGCGGATCGCAACGGCGAACCCCTGCATCATCTCGTCGGCGCCGTCGCCGATGACGTGCGCGCCAATGACGCGCTCGTCGTCGCCGGCCGTGATCAGTTTCATGACTGAACGCTGTTTGTCGAGGCCGAGTGCGTAATACATGCCATTGAACGCGGACAGGTAGACCTTTACGTCATCGCCGTACGCGGCCCGCGCCTCGTCCTCGGTCAATCCCACGGTACCGATCGTGGGGTGGCTGAAGATTACCGTGGGAATCAGCTCGTACTCGAGGTGGCGGCCTTCCACGCCGCCGTAAAGACGATCCCCGAGACGTCGCCCCGCAGCGATGGCGACCGGCGTGAGTGCAGCACGGCCGGTGACGTCGCCGAGTGCAAAGACGTTCTCGACGTTGGTTCGCTGAAACTTGTCGGTCGGAATGAAGCCGTCGTCGTCCTGCTCTACGCCCGCATTGCCGAGATCGAGAGACTCGACGTTCGGAGAGCGTCCGATGGCCCACACGATGCTGTCGACGGGCCCGAACGTACGGCCGTCTTCGGCGTGCAGGACGAGCCCGTCGCCGGTCCTCTCGACCGACGCGGGAACTGCACCGGTATCGAGGTCAATGCCGTTGCGGCCCATGGCCTCCATGAGCTCGTCACTGAGCATCGTGTCGAAGGTCCGCAATATGCGATCCTTGCGGACCACGACGTGGACGTCCGAGCCGAGCGCATTGAATACGCCGGCCAGCTCGACGGCAATGTAGCCGCTGCCCGCAACGAGCACACGCTGTGGCCGCTCTTCGAGCTCGAAGAAGTCGTCGGACGTGATGCCGTGCCCGGCACCGGGGATATCCGGCACCATGGGGCGGCCGCCCGTAGCGATTACGATTCGGCCGGCCTCGTACGCGGTGCCGTTCACGTCGACCGTGTGAGTGCCCGTGAACCGCGCATGACCCGCGATGTAGGTCACACCGCGCTTGTCCAGGTTGTTTTCGTAGATGCCGTTGAGGCGCTCGATGTACGCGTCGCGGCGGGTCTTCAGGCCGCGCCAGTCATGCCCGTTGACGTCGATATCGAAACCGTAGTCGGCCGCATGATGAAACTGGTGGGCGTGGTGCGCCGCGTACCACATCACTTTCTTGGGCACGCAACCGACGTTGACGCAGGTTCCTCCGAGCGGGCCGCTTTCCACGACGGCCGCGCGTGCGCCGTACTCGGCCGCGCGCTGGGCATGGGCGAGTCCGCCGCTGCCGCCGCCGATGACGAGAAGGTCGAATTTTTCGGACATTTCTTTCTCCCGGAGGGCCCTGAGGCCTGTGCTAATATGCGTCGCCGAATCAGGAAATCAACTGCCCAATGAGCAACCCGCTTCTCGATACGTCGTCATTGCCGCGCTTTGACGAGATCCGACCCGATCATGTCCTGCCCGCGATCCGCAAGGTCATCGCCGACAATCGCGCGAGGCTCGAAGACCTGTTGAGCACGAGCGACTCGCCTGACTTCGACGACATCGTCGTTCCGGTCGAGCTGATGGATCATGAGCTGGGGCGCATCTGGTCTCCTGTCAATCACCTGCAGAGCGTGCTGGGCTCCGCAGACTGGCGCGAGGCCTTCAAAAAGGCCTTGCCCCTATTGACCGAGTACGGCACGGAATTATCACACAACACGGCTCTGCAACAGGCGTATGCGCGCGTGCGCGACGACCTGTCCCCGGATGCCTCCGAGGCAGCCCGCCGCGCCGTGGACCATGCATTGCGTGACTTCCACCTCGCCGGCGTCGATCTCGAGGACGATGCCAAGGCCCGTTTCAAGACGATCATGCAGGAGCTGGCCGCCGCGCAGGCGGAATTCGAGCACAATGTCGTCGACTCGTCCGACGCATGGTCGCTCCACATCACGGACAGCGACAATCTGCGGGGTCTGCCAGCACCGCTGCTCGCTCGCGCTGCCGAAGATGCGAAACGGGACGGCAAGGACGGCTGGCTGCTGTCGCTGGACTTTCCGACCTACGACGCCGTGCTCAAGCACGCGGATTCCCGGGACCTGCGCGAGGCGCTGTACCGGGGCTGGTCCACGCGCGGCTCGGAGCTGTGCGTCGATCCGAAATGGGACAACAGCGCGCTGATCGAGAAGACTCTCGCGCTACGCCACGAAGCTGCGAATCTCGTCGGCTTCGACAATTTCGCCGACTATTCGCTGGCAACCAAGATGGCCGAATCGCCGGAGCAGGTCATCGCGTTCCTGCGCGAGCTGTCCGCGCACTCGCGAAAAGCCGCCGAGCGCGAACTCGCCGAGCTGACCGAATTCGCAGGCTCGCATATCGAACCCTGGGACGTTGCCTACTGGCTCGAGAAATTCAAGCAGGACCGCTACGCCGTGTCGAACGAGGAGTTGCGCGCCTATTTCCCGGCCACGACGGTGAAGGACGGTCTCTTCGATCTCGCATCGCGCCTGTATGGCGTCGAACTGACCCCGGACGACTCGGTCGTCGCCTGGCACGAGGATGTGCGCTTCTACAACGTCAGCCAGGACGGCGAAGTGCTCGGCGGCTTCTACACCGACCTCTTCGCGCGCAACGGCAAGCGTACGGGCGCCTGGATCGACGAGTGCGTAATTCGCAGCCATCTGAACGGTCAAAAGGCGCTGCCTGTCGGCTATCTCGTCTGCAACTTCCAGCCGCCGGACGACAAGGGCCTGTCGCTGCTCACACACGGCGACGTCGTCACCCTGTTTCACGAGTTCGGGCACATGATGCACCATCTGCTGACGCGCATTGACCTGCCGAGCGTCGCCGGCATCAACGGCGTACCGTGGGACGCGGTCGAGCTGCCGAGCCAGTTCATGGAGAATTTCGCGTGGAGTTTCGACGTCCTGACCCGCTGCTCCTCGCACCATGAGCACGGGCAACCCCTGCCGCGGGACCTGTTCGACAAGCTCGACAACAGTCGTCACGCCGGCGCTGCGCTTGCGATGCTGAGGCAGATCGAGCTCGGGCTGTTCGATTTCCTCGTGCACACCGAATACGATCCCGCGGCACCCGAGCCGGTACTCGATACGCTCGCGCGCGTGCGCGACGAGGTGGCCCTGATCGGGCACCCGGGCACGAACCGCCTGCCGCACGCATTTACGCACATCTTCGCAGGCGGATATGCGGCCGGCTACTACAGCTACAAATGGGCCGAGGTTCTGGCGGCGGACGCCTTCGGCGCGTTCGAGGAGGCAGGCATTTTCGACGAGGCAACGGCGAGCCGTTTTCGCCGCGAGATTCTCGAGGTCGGAGGCAGCCGGGACATCATGCAGGCTTACATCGCGTTTCGCGGCCGGGAGCCCACGATCGACGCCCTGCTTCGCCAGGCCGGAATCGAGTCCGGATGAAGATCGCAACCTGGAACGTCAACTCGATGAACGTGCGCCTGCCGCACGTCCTCGAGTGGCTGCAAAGTCACGAGCCCGACGTGCTGGTGCTACAGGAGATCAAGCAGCTGACCGAGAAATTTCCCGTCGACGCACTGGCCGGCGCCGGCTACCGGTCGCTCGCGAGCGGCCAGAAAACCTACAACGGCGTCGCGGTCGTGTCGAAAGAGCCGGCCAACGATCCGATCACCGACTTTCCGGACTTCGAAGACCCGCAGCGGCGTGTGCTCGCAACGACGGTCGGCGGCATCCGGGTGATCGATTTGTACGTACCGAACGGTTCCGAAGTGGGTTCGGAGAAATACGCGTACAAGCTCGAATGGCTCGCCTCGCTGCGCAACTTCCTCGAAGCGGAATTAGCGGCACACGATGACGTCGTCGTACTCGGTGACTTCAATATCGCGCCTGCCGATGCCGACGTCTATGACCCGGAGAAATGGGGCGAGGCGATCCTGTGCAGCCCGAAGGAGCGAGATGCATTGACCGCGCTCATCGACCTCGGCCTGACCGACGTGTTTCGCAAGTTCGACCAGCCCGAAGGCATGTTCAGCTGGTGGGATTATCGCGCGGCCGGTTTTCGTCGCAACGCCGGGCTCCGCATCGATCTGATACTCACCAGTCCCACGATGACCGAGCGATGCACGGCGAGCTACGTGGACAAGGAACCACGTGCGTGGGAGCGTCCGTCCGATCACGCGCCGGTCGTCGCAGAGTTCGACGCCTAGTTTGCGGCCGATCTTACATATTCCCCGTATTGTCGCTGTTGACGCGCAAGGTCACTGGTAAAATGGCAGGAAAAAAACGGGGTGGAAAATTGTCTCAGGACCGCCGTAACGATTACGACGTTACAAACACCGTGCAGGTGAGCAATCCTGCATCGGTACGTGACGCCGTGCACGAGTTGTTCGGCGAGACGTTTCCGGGAACCTCTTTCGACAAGCTCTGGCTCGCCTTCTATGACTTCGAGCGGCTGTTCTCCGGCCGGTACCCGGGTTACACGGGCTGCGACACGACCTACCACGATATGCAGCACACGCTGGACATGACGCTCGCCCTGGCGCGATTGCTGTCAGGCTACGAACGCAGCGTCGAGCCGCCCGACCGTCTCGGCGCGGCGCGGGCACAGATGGCGATCATCACGTCGCTGTTCCATGACTCGGGTTACATTCGGCACGAAACGCGGGACAAGGACTTCTCCAACGGCGCCGAATTCACGCTATACCACGTCTCGCGAAGCGCCGACTTCCTGCGTCGCTATCTGCCCGAGCTGGGCCTCGCGAGGGATGTGGGCGTGGCCAGCATGATCGTGCATTTCACGGGCTATGAACTCGATCTCGATCACATCGAACTCGACGATCCGCGTGACGTCATCTGCGGCCACCTGATCGGAACGGCCGATCTTATCGCCCAGGTCGCCGACCGTTGCTATCTCGAGAAGTGCCGGGATCATCTGTACGGCGAGTTTGTCGTCGGCGGCGTCGCCGTGGAAAACGCGAGCCCCGGGGAGTTCATGGTGCGATACAAGTCCGGTGAAGACCTGTTGCGCAAGACACCGGTTTTCTACCAGCAGGTCATGCGGGAGCGCCTGAACGCCAAGTTCAACCGTGTCTACCGGTACATCGAGGTGTTGTACGACGGTCACAATCCCTACATCGAGGCGATCCGCAACAACATTACCCATCTCGTGCGCGTCATCGAAACGGGAGACTGGTCGCTGCTGCGCCGGCAGCCGCACTGTTTCCTCGGCATTTCGGCCGCCGTACAGGATATAGAGCAACTCGTGGCCGCTCAGCTCAGGTCTTTCAGGGGCGCGATGATCGACACCAACGATCCGCTAGTCATGCCCGTCTGATTGCCGGTACCACAGTCGAAGGGCGTAGTACTGACCCCTCGTGAGCTTGCGCGGGGCGAGTACGGCCGCGAGACCGGCGCTGAAGACGGCGAAGAACGAATCGCCGATATTCCAGACCTCATCGAAGAAGACCGGCCAGGTCATCGTTGTGACCGCCCGCAGGATATCCAGTGTCCCGGTACCGAATTCCACGGCCGTCGTCGACGCGGCCAGGACGATGTTGCTGCCCAAACAACCGAGCAGGGTGACGATTCCGGCGAGTAACGGAAAGCGCCAGTCGACGCCGCGACCCGTGCGCCGAACGGCAACGCCCGTCAGCCAGCCGAGCACAACCGTGAGCCATGGGAAGACACGACCGGTCGCCGAGGTGAGCGCCGCCCACGCAATGCAAAACACGACGAACACGATCAGGCTCGCAACGAATGCGTTTCGCAGCGATTGCGCGCGTACGAGCCGTGCGCCATCGTCGGCATCGACGTCCAACGGACGGCCTTCGCCATGCTTGCGCCGAAGTCTCAGCAGGTTCTCGGGGTCACTCATCAGCGCATCATAGCGTGAACCGTTAGCCATTTGAGGTACGATGAGCCCCGGCATTTTTCAGGGAGGGATCGGTGCCCGGTCGAACACTACGTAACAGCCGGCAGCTCGAGAACGCTGGCCTCATTGAGAAGTCACAGGTTGATGACATTCGTCGCGTCGCAGAGCGCTACTCTGTTGCGGTGACTCCCGGAATCGCATCACTCATCGATACGCCGGATTCTGACGACCCTGTCCGGATGCAATTCGTGCCGGACATTCAGGAGCTAAATGCGATTGAATCAGAGTTGGACGATCCCATCGGTGATGCCAAAAACAGTCCGGTGAAGGGCGTGGTGCACCGCTATCCGGATCGTGCGCTGCTGATTCCTACGCACGTTTGCTCGGTCTATTGCCGATATTGCTTCCGACGTGAGTATGTTGGTTCAAATGGCGAT
>JANQGP010000012.1 GCA_028277265.1 Woeseiaceae bacterium
ACACGGCCGGCTGCGCCATCAGATACGCATAAATGTCGCCGAGGTCCTGCTCGGTCATCTGTGCGTACTCGGTCCAGGCATGCTGGGTCTGGTAACCGACGGCGTCGACCGGCACCTGGCGGCCCTCGAAGGATTTGAACCGCGCGATGAACTGGTTTTTCGTCCACGTGCCGATGCCGGTCTCGTTGTCCGGCGTGATGTTCGCCGAGTAGGCCGACTGGCCGTTCGCGATCATTTTCAGGCCGCCGGCGTTCGTCATGCCCGGTAACGCCTGGGCGCGTTCGTCGGCCGGTGTGTGACAGAACCGGCAGCCGGTCACGACCGCGAGTTTTTCCCCGCGCTACACCGGATCGCTGGTATCGATCTCCCACGGTGCATGCGGCAGCGCGCGCAGGTTGCCGATCATCTGCATCATGCGGCTCGGGTTACGCGGCGGCGTGTCGTTCTCGATCGGTTCGAGCGCCCTGAGATAGGCAATGATCGAATAGATGTCTTCGTTGTCGAGATACAGGTAGACGTCGAACGGCATGATCGGAAAGAACGCGTAGCCGTCCTTGTGCAGGCCGCTGACGATCGCGCGGTAGATTTCGCCGTCGCTCCAGTCGGCGACGTGGTACGGCGTGATGTTCGGCGCGACGATCATGCCGGACAGCCCGACGCTCTGGTCGAACAGTTCGCCGCCGGCGCCGATCCGGCCGGGCTTCGGCGGGCCGCCGAACAGCGACCAGTCGCGTTCCGAGTGACAGTAGATGCAGCCGTAGACGGCCGTGGCCAGGTATTCGCCGCGTTCGAGCCGCGCCGGCGTCGCCTCGACGGCCAGGTCCGGCACCGGCAGGTCGCGGGGCAGGATCACGAACAGGTACAGCCAGACGCCGGCCACCCCGAGCACGGTGATGCCGATGAGCGCAGCGACGGTACGAATGATCCAGCGCATGATTTTTGCAGTATAGGGAAATGAGCGAGCCGGCGCTGTCCGTGAGAAGGTCAGTGCGGGGGTTTTGGCCGACGGGGGCCGGGATTGCTGCACAATGAGGCCGGGCTGCGCGTCCGCCAGGGATGGCGAAACCAGCAGGAGAATAATGATGAGCCAGACCAAGAGCAATCCGAGGCGTGTTGAGTATCCGGGCGACGGTGTCGTCGTCACCTGGGAAGAAGACCTCTGTATCCACATCGGCGAGTGCGGCCGCGCGAAGGGCGACCTGTTCGTCGGCGGCCGCCAGCCGTGGTGCGATCCGAACCTGTCGACGGCCGACGAGGTCGAGGAGATCTGCGAACGCTGCCCGAGCGGCGCGCTGTCCGCCTCGTTTGCCGACGGCTCGCACGAAGAGATGCCGGACCCCGAAAACACGGTGCACGTGTCCTATAACGGCCCGCTGTTCGTGCGCGGCGACCTGGCCATTGACGGCGCACCGGACGATGTGCCGGGCCTGAAATTCCGCGCCGCGTTGTGTCGCTGCGGCGCATCGAAGAACAAACCGTTCTGCGATAACTCGCACGAGGCGGTCAAGTTTCAGGATTACGGCGCCGTTGGCGAGACCGGCAGTGCCGAGGCCGACACCGGCGGGCCGCTGCAGATCAACGCAGCGCCGGACGGCCCGCTGCTCGTCAAGGGCAATGTGTCGATCGTGACCGGCAGCGGGCGAGTGGCGTGGCAGGGCAAACAGGTCGCACTGTGCCGCTGCGGAGCCTCCGAGAACAAGCCGTTCTGTGACGGCAAGCACAAGGACATCGGCTTCAAGAGCTGAACTGTTTAACCGGGGGAACCAGGAAGAGAATTACATGTTGCTGACGATTTTTGCCGCCTGCGTGGCGATCACCGGACTGACCATCGCGGTCATTTTCAACACGAAATACAAGGATCACCCGTGGGACATGTATTACCCGAAGCTCGCGTGGATGCGCGGCGGGATGTATTTCTGTTTCTGTTACACGCTGTCGTACCTGACCGGTGGCATGGAACTGATCCTGTCGAACCCGATCGCGACGGCCGAACAGCTCGCGAATCCGAACTGGGTCTGGTACACGATCGGCATCGCGACGTTCGTCGTCGGCGCCTACACGTTTCTGTGGACGTATTTCACGCCGGTCTTCGAGCGCAAGAAGAACACGCTGGCTTCCGCCGTGTTCGGTTTCCTGTGGGGCTCGAGTTCCGGCCAGCTGTTCCTGTCCGTCTGGCTGTTGTGCCAGATGCTGCCGATCCCGGCCTGGGCCGGCAGCGTCGCGGCGTTCGTGCTGCTGGCGATGTATCAGCCGAACTGGCACAACGTCTACTGGGATCATTACATCGCGCCCGAACACGACACGCCGATGACGCAGGTCATCAAGGCGACGTGCTGCCACATCCCGAACCTGATCATCCTGCTGCCGTACCTGACGATCTATGAGAACTACGCGATCTTCGTGCTGACCCAGGTCGTGGCCTGCATGTCGGCGGCGATCGGCATGCGCTTCCCGGGCTGGTGGGTCAAGCCGAGCCGGCTGAACTACGCCGTGCGCACCGACGCGAAGATCCCGCGCTGCACGGGCTACATCCCGAAGGACCCGAAAACCGATCCGTACACGCCGTTCTACCCGGGCTGGAAAGGGCCGGCTAACAAGGACAAGGCTGCGACAGTCGATGCCTAGGCCCTGAGACGGTGTCAGACACCAAAATTCTAAGTCGTTGTGAGACTCGATCAGGAAACCGGTGTCAGACACCAAGATTCTGATCC
>JANQGP010000048.1 GCA_028277265.1 Woeseiaceae bacterium
CAGACGATCCTGGCCGTCTGCCTCGTCGTGGTCGCAGTATCGGGGTACCTTACGAGCCAGCGCATACCGCAGACGCGTGCCGTCGATCCACACCTCACGATCAACTGGAACGCATGGCAGGAGACCTGGCGCATCGTACGATTCGCACGCGAGGAGCGCAGCGTGTTCCTGTCGATTCTCGGCATTTCCTGGTTCTGGTTTTTCGGCTCGGCGTTGACGATTCAGATTCCGGCGTACACCTACGACGTCCTCAACGGGAACGAGGCGGTCACGACGTTTCTGCTCGCCGCTTTCGCTGTTGGCGTCGGCATCGGCGCCCTGTTCTGCGAGCGCATGTCGGGACACCGCATCGAACTCGGGCTCGTGCCTTTCGGCAGCATCGGGCTCACGCTCTTCGCCGTCGACCTCTACTTCGCACAGCCCACACCGTACCCGGAAACGGCGAACAGCATTGCCGAGTTCCTGTCGCGGCCGGGCGGCCTGCGCGTATGGTTCGATCTCGCGATGATCGGTGCTTTCGGCGGCTTCTACAGCGTGCCGCTGTACGCGCTGATCCAGCAGCGCTCGGAGCGCAGCCGCCTGTCACGCATCATCGCTGCAAACAACATCATCAATTCACTGCTGATGGTCGGCGCCGCACTGATATCGATGGCCCTGCTCGGCGCAGGCTTTTCGATTCCCGAGCTGTTCCTCTGCATTGCAGCGCTGAACCTGCTCGTCGCCATCTATATCTTCTCGTTGCTGCCCGAGTTCCTCGCGAGATTCGTCGTATGGATCGTCGTGAGCATCGTCTACCGCCTGCGTCCGACAGGGGTCGAAAACATACCGCGAGAGGGTCCCGCAATCGTCGTCTGCAATCACGTCAGCTATATCGACCCACTCATTCTGTCGGCTTGCATACGACGACCCATGCGCTTCGTAATGTGGTACAGGATCTTCCAGATACCTGGACTCAAGTTTCTCTTCCGCACGATGAAAGCGATACCGATTGCAGGGGCACGGGAAAACAAGGCCATCATGGACGAGGCGTTCGAACTCGTCGATGCGGAATTGGCCGACGGCAACATCGTCTGTATCTTCCCCGAAGGCGCGATCACCCGTGACGGCGAGGTTGCGCGTTTCCGGCCGGGCATCGAGAAGATCATCGCGCGCAGGCCGGTGCCGGTCGTTCCGGCCGCGCTCGGACATATGTACGGCAGCTGGTTCAGTCGCAAGAAATCCGGCGCACTGCGCAAGATCCCCGGCCGCCTGTTCGCTCGTGCGTCCGTGACTTTCGGTGAGCCGGTTGCGCCACGGGATGTCACGGCAGACGCTCTCGAACTCCTCGTCCGTACGCTGCGAGGCGACCGGCGCTAATCCGCGGACGAGTTGCCGGGATTTCGTCCCAGGCGCATCTCCCACTCGGCCAGCAGCTTGTCCTTGTTGCCGAACAGAGCGGCAGTAGACGCCCCCGGGAACGGGAGTTCGACGAGTTCGATGAATCCACTTCGTGCGACAGGAAGATACGCGCGATTGGCCGTGTCTGAACCGTCGGGTCCGAACACGACGCCCGCTCCATTGAGCGGCTTGGGCGAGAATACCGCATCCACCCAGCCAAGCCCGCCGGCCGAGAGCGACAATCGATGTGTCCAGCGCGAGGTTCTGACGTAGGCACGTGACCCGCTGCGATTGAATACGATCTCCTGGACGTCAGGCGGGAAAGTCAGCGTCTCGTCACCGATGCGGCCTTCGCCGAGCAGCAAAAGGCTTGCCAGGCCGTCGGCGTCAATCATCATCAGGCGCTGCCCCCGCGGCGCTGCCGCGATATGACGTATGGGCGTCGAACCCTGCAATGGCTGCTGCATCGACCAGGTACCGTCGTTATCGCGAGCCAACAGCCGCAATGCACCACTTTCCCCGGCAAGGTAGAGCCGATCGACTGAGGCGAAAGCCAGATCGTTGTGCACGCCACCGAGATCGAGCTCGGCCACTCGCGTCCCGACGGCGACATCCAGCAGCGTGACTCGCGTCGTCTGCAGCACCGCGAGAATCGCGCTGTCCGGCGAGAACGCGAGACCCTTGATCGGCTCATTGCCGACTTCCGCGAACCATGGCAGTGGCTCTCCTGTCGATGTGTTCCATACCCTGACCGTGTCATCGACGGCCGCGCTCCCCAGCAATCCCCCGGTGCGATTCGCTTCAAGCACCACGATTTCGGCATTGTGGCCCAGGAAGCTGACGTCCTCACTCAAGGCCTGGACCTCGGCCAGGCCGGCACCGGCCGGCAGCAAGTGAAGGTGGCCGTCAGGATCGCCGATGGCAATGCCTTGTCCGCCCGGCAACGCAATCGTCATGCGATCTGCCGACGGCTGCCACAGCGGATGCTCGCTGGCCTGGCCGTCGGCCTCGGTGACGGGCGGCAACCCGGTTGCGCGCCAAAAACGCGACCCATGCCGGGGATTCCCTGTAACGACGATCTGCTCGTCGTCGCTGAACGCGAGAATCGTGTTCGGTTCCGCTGCGTCGCCCGCAGCAAGCGGTGGACCGGCAATGCGTCCATCCCGGCTCGCATAGATCTGGAATCCGCTCGCGGCCCGGCCGGCGAGAACGCTTGCGCCTGACGGTGAGAACACGAGGCGCCAGTCTCCGGCAGCCAGTTCCTCCAGCAACGGGCTATTGGGCCGCGCCAGACTCCACAGTGAAACCCCGGATTGGCCATGGACAGCGCCAAGCGTCTCGCCACCGGCCGCCAGATGGATCTC
The DNA here is from genome assembly GCA_028277265.1 of Woeseiaceae bacterium. Lineage (GTDB taxonomy): Bacteria > Pseudomonadota > Gammaproteobacteria > Steroidobacterales > Woeseiaceae > UBA1847. The sequence continues at coordinate 2,742 of JANQGP010000048.1, forward strand.
GCTGGGCTGCATCGCCAGGTCGATCTGCGCGAGAAGCTCGCCATTTTGGAGGTCCCAGACGCGCACGGCACGGTCATAGTCGGCGACCGCAACACGGCTGCCGGTCGGGTCAATCGCAATGAGTGACGGTACGCCCGCCACCACGAGTTCGTAGGCAACCGATTCCTGCTCGAGCGACCAGAGTTCGATTCGCGTCTCGATGTCGCTGCGCTGGGCGACAAACAGGTGACTGCCACCGGCCGCCAGGCTGGCGGTCGTGCTTGCGGCACCCACCGGCAGTGACGCGACACGACCGCCGGTGTCCGTATCCCAGACGTTGACACTGTCCTGCGTCGACGTAATCAGGCGTCGCGCACCCGCATCGATGCCGATCAGCACCTCGTTCTCATTGACGGCAATTGCGCGTACGGGTTCGGCAAAAGCCAGGTCCCATATTCGCGCGCTGTCGCTTTGCATCGCGCGTGCAACCGCATATCGGCCACCGGGATCGAACCAGATGTTCTCGGTTTCCTTCTCAACAGGATCCGGAACGTTGAGTCCGCGCTGGAAGGCTTCGACCGCGCCTTGCGAGTTGAGCTTCAGATTCCAGCCGACGAACTGGCCGGCCACGCCGAGGCGCTCGTCGCGCACACTGATCGACCAGGTGCCGTTCAGCGGTTCGCCGACGAGGTCTCGCAACTGGCTCGAAGGAATTCGGATATCGTCCCCACTGGCGGCGCGCTCGAGTCCGGGATCGACCTCGACCGCGCGGCCCGACGGAGCGATGATCTTGATGCGCAAGTCGGCAAGACGCGCGTGGCTGAGGTTCAACGTGAGGCCGATGCGGTCGACTGTTCCGTCCCGGTCGACGATGACGCGGCGCACCAGCGGAATGATCTCTAGCGCGGTTATCGACCAGTCGTCGCGCCGCTGCAGGTCCTGAGCCGCGTACGACCATTGCGAGATCCGCGCCCCTTCCTTGGACGTCAACAGCAGACTCGCCGGGTCGAATACGGCCATCTCACCGGGTTGCGGCGGCAGCGTTGCCAGTAACAGCGGATAGTCGTCCGAGATGAGGCTCGCCGCGCGCTGGCGGCGCCGCGGCGTCGACATTTCGAACGACTGCAGCGTTGCGATCAACGCATCGTCGCGGCGCTGTTCGCGCAGCGCTGAAAACGCCTGTCGATCCCAGTATGCGGCACGCAGCGTCTCCGGTATGCGCCCGGGTTCGGGGAGGACATTCGCCAGCGCTGCGACGGCATCCACCTCGTCCGGTGTGCTTGCCGCAAGCGCACGTCGTTCGACGAAGCTGCGGAAGAAGCGATCGGCCGTATCCGCATGCCCCGGGAAGGAGCGAAAGTTCTCATACGCCATCCGTGCTTCGTCGAGTTCGACCGTGGGCGACGTGAGCACACTCGTGTAAATGCCGGGGAGCCACTGCGTGTACCAGAACGGAATCAACGCGAACAACACGAGAAGACCGGCCGCCATGGCAGGCACACGCACCCGCAAAGGCAGGTTTTCATTCGCCCAGCGTGCCGTGAATACGAGCTCATAGAGTCGATTGCGGACCCTCAGGTTGCCGTCGTGGTCGATCTCGATCAGGCCCACGGCCATGAGGCGGCGCTGAGCCGCAGAGCCGAGATCCGCAGGAACCTCGATGCCCTTGCGTACCCGACCGTACAGGTTCAACATCGCCTCCTTACGCTTCGCGTCATTGACGACGACGCGGTGGATGTGACTCATGTGCGGCTCGCTGTGCAAGGCCGCACGACCTGCGAGCTGCGTCGTGGCGAGTTTGTCGATGTGGTCGGCGAGGTCGTCGTCGGAGTGATCGCGTGAAACCCATCGCGCGAGCTTCTGCGTCAGGTACGGCTGGCCCCGTGTCCAATGGTAAATGCGATCTAGCGCCACTTTCGCGTCGCCGGCAGCGAGGTTCAACTCCGTCGCAAAGAGATCGATCTGCTTCCGGGTAAAATCCTCGAGCAGAACCTGCTGCGTCACGTTGAATGGCGACAGCTCGGGCTCGGCCACGAGGCTGACCGGATCACATTCGCCGAGCAGCACGAAGGTCAGCCGGGAGAAATCCGGATCCGTCGTGCGGGCGTTGTGTGCCGCCCTGAAACTGGCCAGCAACTGTTCGGCAAACGGCAGATCCCCGATGCACTGGATTTCATCGACGAACACGGCGATGCGTTCCGGCACGAATTGCAGGACGACTTCCGAGTAGAAGTCGACCAGGCGCTGACGGTTGCTCAGGACGGACTTGTCATGCCACCAGGACTGCAGGTCGTAACGAATTCGCAGCTGTCGCAGAAGGCGGTAAGCGACGTTGTAGTACCAGCGCCCGGGGTCGCCGCCGCCGTCCCGCACGCCGATCTGTTGCAGGTCGAGTATCGCAACCTTGTGGCCATGTGCCTCGAGCCGTGCGGCGGTCGCCGCGACCAGGCTGGACTTGCCGCTACGCTCGGGCGCCAGGACATGCGCGTACCGCCCGCTGACGACGGTTTCGTAGAGATGGTCATCGGCATCGCGACGAACGTAACCGGCGCGCACCGCGTGCAACGGCGCGCCGACGCTGAAATATTCGCCCGTCGCGTCCGTCTGGGAGCGGTCATCCTGCACCCGTTTGTTGCCTGAATCTTCGGCCATGCCTGTTCCGAGTTGCGACGGCGACTCATTTTCGCATTATTCTTGACAAAATGAACGAAGAGCGCGTGCTAAAACAGGACCTGTTCGGCAAAGTCACGCTTCGCCCGGAAGGCAACGGGACGGCCGTCGTGCGAGACGTTGCTCCTGCGCACTGGTCCCTGCGATGGCTGGCAAGGCGCCTGATGTGCAGGGAAGCCCGCGTGCTCGCCTGTCTCGAGCATATCGACGGTGTACCGCGCGTGCTGCATTTCGGCAAAGACACGCTTACGCGCAGCTTCATCGCCGGGGACCCCATGCACGTCGCGAAGCCCGCGGATGCCGCCTGGTTCAACGCCGCGTCCGCACTGCTGCGGCAGCTCCATCGGGCCGGGGTCGTTCACAATGATCTTGCCAAGGAACCGAATATCCTCGTCCGCAAAGACGGCAGACCCGCTTTCGTGGACTTTCAGATCGCCTCGTACAGCCGGCGCCGAGGCCGGCTTTTCCGCATCGCCGGGCGCGAGGATATCCGGCATCTTCTGAAGCACAAACGCACCTACTGTGCCGATCGCCTGACACAGCGCGAACGCGCCATTCTCGCAAGTCCCTCGCCCCTGTCTCGCTTCTGGATGGGTACCTTCAAACCGGTTTACCTTGTCATCACGCGAAAGTGGCTGGGCTGGTCGGACCGTGAAGGCGCCTCTGACCGCGGTGCGACGGGTTGATGCAGGAACAGGGGTATCCGTTATACTCCGGTTTCACGGCTGAGAAGCGATAAAGGAACCCCTGCGTGGACTATTGTCACCGGCACAATCTCATCGCCCCGGAAACCGCCGGCCGCGATCGCAGGTTCGGTATTCGTGTCACGCTGCCGGCCGACGATACATTGCGAAAGATCGTCGGCGACGACTGGGAGCAGTTCCGCTGGTACGCCACCGAGGAAGAACGCGACAAGGCGTTCGAAAGCATGGCTGAACGCCACGGCTACTATCGCAAGACCGATTCGCCGACGCAGGTTCTCGAGAAGGTCTCGCGCTGATCAGCGCGGCGGCGCCCCGATGAACAGGTAGAAGTTCGACTCGCCTTGTTCGGCGAAGCCGGCAGCGACGTAGACCGGCCCGAAAAACGTATCGAAGCCCGCGAAAGCACTGCCGTTCCACTGCATCGTATCGAAGCTCATGTCTGAACGGTTCTGCCATACGTTGCCTGCTTCGGCCGAGATGCCAAGGTAGATCGGCGTATCCAGAATCCCCCTCGAATTTCCGATTCTGCGGTAGTAGACCAGCCTGGCGAGCGCCGCATGCGGTCCGCTGATCTCGCCGCGCTCGAGTCCGGACAACCGCAGGAAGCCCCCCAGCGGAAAGAAGTCCTGCACCGCGCCGTCCGACTCGAGCGTCGTGGCATAGCCCAGACCGAGTTGCACGCTGTTCTTGCCGCGCGACCATGTCTGCGTAACCTCACCCTCGATCGTATCGAACTTCGAGTCGGCACCGAACCCCGGTCGTGACAGCGTCCAGCGCAGGTCGGCGCGCGTACCTTTACGCGGAAACCGCGTGTTGTCGAGCGTATCGAACCGGAGCCGCGCAAACGCGCCGCCGGTTTCGAAATCGATATTGGGCAGGGCCGGATCGCCGATCTTCACGCGCGCCTCGCCGACACCGGTGAACACGCCCAATCGAAGTTCGCCGGCGCGGCCGAGTTCCCGGCCGAAGTCGATTCCGCCCTCGGCCTCGGAGAGCCGTAACCTCGCGATCGTCGAATTGTCGACGAACGCGTTGATATTCGACTGGCGCAGACTGATGTGCGGTGCAACGAACAACCTCGAATCGAAGCTCAACGGCTGGTAGAACTCGGAAAACAGCTTCGGATCCGTACCGAGCCGCAGGTCGCTGCGCCACTCGGCGCCGAGGCGGTTGATACCGGCGCGCGTCAGCCTGGAGGACAGGTTGAATCCGGTCGAACCCTCGAAATCGTCCTCCAGCGCAATCCCGAATTGAAGGAAGTTCGGGCCCCAGCTCTTGGTACTGGCGCGATACTCGACGCCCGTGCCCCCGTGTTCCCCGACGAGGCGGTAGCTGACCTGCTCATAGAGCTGCAGGCCGTACAGGCGATCCGCATTGTGCGCGAGCACATCGTGCTCGATCGGATCGCCCGCCTCGACCGACAGTTTCGACTCGAGTACGGCAGGCGCAAGCTCGCCGTCGTGCACGACACGCACGAACGCGAGGTGCGACGCGGGCTGAACAGGCTGTTCGCGGCTCGCAAGGTATTCCTGCCATTCGGGTTCACCGAGGGCGATGTCCCGGAGCCGTTCCGCCTCTTGACGTGTTGCGGCTTCGCCGGGTTTGACGGTCTCGACAATGTTGCCGAAGTCCGTCGACGCGAAGACCCCGAGTTCGGGACGGATGAGTACGTCGCGCTCGCCCAGTCGGTCGATCTGCCGCAGCGTTTCCTTGCGGATCAGGATCGTCAGCATCTGTTCCGATATGGCAAGCGCGGAATCGAGTTCGTCGGCGGCATAGAGCGGGAATTCGACGTCGACCGCAATGATGACATCGACGTCCATCGCCTGCAGTACGTCGATCGGCAGATTGCCGACCAGGCCACCATCGACGAGCAGTCGCTCGTCGATGCGAACGGGTGCGAACACGCCGGGCACGGACATGCTGGCGCGAATCGCCTTTGCCAGGTCGCCTCGACGCATGACCGAGGCTTCGCCTCGCTCGATGTCGGACGCGATTGCGCGGAACGGAATCGGCAGACGGTCGAAATCGGCAATGTGGGAGACGTGCAGCGTCAGTTCACGCAACAGGAGATCGAGCGTCTGTCCCTGGATGACGCCCTGCGGCATCACCAGTTCCGTGCCGCGGACGCCGAGCTCGAAGTCGATCGGATACTCGAGTTCATCCTGCTTGCGACGAAAACTCAGGTCCTCGCGCATCGGCTGGTCGCTCAACGCGGCGGCCCAGTCGAGCGACGAGATGAGCGTCTCGAGCTCGGTTGCGCTCATGCCCGTTGCGTACAATCCGCCGACGATTGCACCCATGCTCGTGCCGGCGATGGCATCGACGGGAACGCGTTGGCGTTCAAGCTCCTTGAGCACGCCGATGTGGGCGGCACCGCGTGCCCCGCCGCCGCCCAGTACCAGGCCGACCCGCGGCCGCTCCGTCATAACGTCATTGGCGAATACCTGCGCCGCCATCAGGCACAGCAGCGTGCCCGACAGCCAGCGCCGTCGTCCCGGGTTCTTCATAGGTTACTCCACGCGCAGGGAGTCAGCGTATGCGACGAGGTCACCGAGCTCCTGCGCTTGTCGTTGCGGGTCCCAGCCCGCCTCCGCGGCCGCCAGTTCGGCAACAGCATCGTACATCGGCCGTCCCTGGTCGGCATCGAAGCCCACCATCGTGCGGCGGAAGACGATGTCCTCCAGGGTGCGCGCAAACTCTTCGCGCATTGCGAACACGATCTCGGCGGCGAGCACCCGCCCGTTGTCATCGAGCAGCCGCAACAACGACGGCTCCTCGATGCAGAGTTCTGCGATCGCCGCTGCCCGGCCGCCGTACACGCTGAGCAGCCGGTCGACGCATTGTTCCGACACCGCGTCCAGCGCCTCGACGGCAGCGCGGGCCCGGTCGAGACCGAACGCACCCGGAAGGTCGATATCGCGGGTGCGACACTCCGGCAATTTCAGTCGCTGCAACTTCGCAAGCTTGTCGACCGTCTGCTCGGCGAGACTCCGATAGGTCGTCAGCTTGCCGCCGACGATGGAAATCAGCCCCTCCGCCACGTCCTTGTTGGCCTTGATGATGTGCCGCCGGGTAATCGCGGACTCCGGACCCGCTTCCTTGTACGGCAACGGTCGAACGCCCGCGTAGGCATAATGTATGTCGGTGCGGCTGAGTTCGGCCTGCGGAAAGACCCGGTTGGTCTCGGACAACAGGTAATCGACCTCGGCGCCGCTGGCACGGACGTGGTCGAGATCGTCGTCGTAGCGTATGTCCGTCGTGCCGATCAGGTACTGGCCGTACCAGGGAATGATGAAGAACGGGCGACCGTCGGCCGCGGCTTCGACGTAAAAGGCGTCGCGAGGCGCGCCCTCGAACGATCCGACGACGATGTGGCTCCCCTTCGTTCCGCCCATCAGGCGCTTCGTCGCGACCGGCGCGGTATCCAGAACTGCATCGACCCAGGGGCCGGCAGCATTGATGACGGCCGAGGCCCGGACCGTGCGTGTCGTGCCATCCGCGTCGATGTAATCGAGGGTATCGACGGCACCGTCGGCGATTCCGATCCGCGTGACTTCGGCGTACGTCCTGATGTCGGCGCCGGCGGCCCGCGCAGCAAGCAGATTCTCGAGTACGAGACGCTCGGCGAACTCGACCTGGGCATCGTAGTACCGGGCCGCAGCTCGCAAACCGCTGCGCTCGAGCCCCGGCGCTTCGGCTGCGATTTCCGCTGCGCCGAGCATGTCATGTCTCGGCACGGTCTTGCCGATCGAGAGCAGGTCGTAGACGATCATGCCGAGCCGGATCAGCAACGGGCCGCGCCGCGCGCCTTCGTAGATTGGTATGCAGATACGCAAGGCTTCGACGAGATGCGGGGCCGTCAGCCGCAGGCAAATACGCTCGTGCAATGACTCGTACACGAGTGGAATCTCTCCGTACTCGAGGTAGCGCAGGCCGCCGTGGATCAGGCGGCTCGAGATCGCCGAGCAACCGCTGCACATGTCGTTCTTGTCGAGGACGATGACCTTGAGACCGCGCATCGCGGCATCGCGCGCGATTCCGGCGCCGTTGATGCCTGCGCCGATAATGGCCACGTCGAAGCGCTGCGCGTCTCCGGCCGTCACGGCCGCACCTGACCGCTGCCCCGGACGACGTACTTGTAACTCGTGAGCTGCTCCGCCCCGACCGGTCCGCGCGCGTGAATACGACCGGTCGCGATCCCGATCTCCGCGCCCATGCCGAATTCGCCCCCGTCGGCAAACTGCGTCGATGCGTTCCTGAGAACGATAGCGCTGTCCACATCGCTCAGGAATCGCTCTGCCGCAGCGTCGTCCGCAGTCACGATACTCTCGGTATGACCCGAACCGTATCTGCGGATATGCAGGACGGCGGCCTCGACGCCGTCGACGACACGCATCGAGACGATCGCGTCAAGGTACTCGGTCGACCAGTCGTCTTCGATCGCCGCAATGGCGCCCGGAAGCAGATCAACGACGGTTTCGTCGCCACGCACCTCGCAACCGGCTTCCTGCAATGCTGCGCCGACGACCGGGACCAACACGTCGGCCGCCGCGCGATCGACGAGCACGGTCTCCGCGGCGCCGCAGATCCCGGTCCGCCGCATCTTGGCGTTGAGGACGACCTCGCGCGCCATGTCGGGGTCCGCGGCCTGGTGCAGGTAAACGTGACAGATACCCTCCAGGTGGCCGATGACCGGCACGCGCGCTTCGTCCTGAACCCGCTTGATCAGGTTCTTGCCGCCGCGCGGCACGACGACATCGACCCACTCTGCCATCGACGACAACAGGAAGCCGACCGCGGCACGATCGGTGGTCGGCACCATCTGCACCGCATCGCGCGGCAGATCGCCGGCCTCGAGTCCTGCCTGCAGGCATCGGAAGATCGCGTGGCTCGAACGAAAGCTCTCGGAGCCGCCGCGCAGGATAACGGCATTGCCCGACTTGACGCAGAGTGCCGCTGCGTCTGCGGTCACGTTGGGCCGGCTTTCGTAGACGATGCCGACGACACCCAACGGAACCGCCACGCGCTCGATCTGCAGTCCGTTGGGCCGCTGCCAGTCGGCAAGAACGCGCCCGACGGGATCGGGCAATTCGATGATCGTCTCGATGTCCGATGCCATGCCTTCGACCCGGCTCTCGTCAAGCATGAGCCGGTCGAGCATCGCGGAACTCAGACCGCGATCGCGGGCCGCCGCCATGTCCCCGGCATTTTGCTCGATGATGACGCCGGCATTCTCGCGCAGCGACGCGGCAGCGGCGGCAAGTGCGGCATTGCGCTGTTCGCCGGTCGACGTTGCGAGATCCGTGGCGGCAGCCCTGGCGGCCACACCCATTTCCGTCATCGTGGTTGCGATATCGCTATTCATCACAATTCTTCGCTGTCATTGCCGAAAAGTACCAGTTCGTCGCGATGCACGATGACCGAACGGCCTCGGTAGCCCAGTTTGTCCTCGATCTGCCCGGACTGGCATCCAATGAGCCTGCTTGCCTCCGCGTTCGCATACTCCGCCAGTCCGCGTCCCAGTTCCTCGCCGGCGGGTCCGGTTATGTTGACGACGTCGCCGCGTCGGAAGTTGCCAATGACGTCGACAACGCCGACCGGCAGCAGGCTCTTGCCGTTGCGCAGGGCATCGACCGCGCCTTCGTCGACACAGAGTTCGCCCTGCACCTCCAGCGCCCCGGCCAGCCACTGCTTGCGTGCCGCGGCGGGCGTTCCCTCGGCACGAAACACGGTGTGCCGCGCACCGGACCGCAAGGCACTGATCGGGTGATCGATCGTGCCACTCGCGATGACGGTCGAGCACCCCGCATGCGTCGCAATCCGCGCGGCCTGTACCTTGGTTGCCATGCCCCCGCTGCCGACATCCGACCGTGTCTCGCCGGCCATGCCGAGCACGTCGTTCGTGATGCGCTTGACCTCCGGAACGTGCTCTGCGTCAGCGTTCGTCACGGGATCGGCCGTGTAGAAGCCGTCGACGTCAGACAGCAGGATCAGTGCATCCGCCATCACGAGCTGAGCCACACGCGCCGCGAGACGATCGTTGTCGCCGTAGCGAATCTCCTCGGTGGCCACGGTGTCGTTCTCGTTGATGATCGGAATGACGCCGCGTCCGAGGAGCCGGCCCAGCGTTCCCCGCGCGTTGAGGAAGCGGCGGCGGTTCTCGGTATCGTCGGGCGTCAGCAATACCTGGGCCGCGGAGATACCGTGAAGTCCCAGGATGTCCTGGTAGGCATGCACGAGCTGAACCTGCCCCGCGGCGGCGGCCGCCTGCAGATCTTCCAGTCGCGCGCGCGCCTTGTTGATACCGAGCACCGAACTGCCGATCGCGATCGCGCCCGAGGATACGATCAGGACTTCGTGTCCGTCTTTCGCGAGGCGACTGACGTCGTCGGAGAGCGTCTCGAGCCAATGACGGTTCAGCTCGCCGCCGGCGCCGACCAGAAGCGACGAACCGACCTTGACGACCAAACGCCGGTAATCTGAAAGCGCCAGCCCGGCCATGCTCAGCCGACGAGCAGATGCTGTCGGTCGAAGGACGTGAGCGTGACTTCACCTTTCGAGACGGCGACCGTGCCGCTGCGGGCAACGGCAGAGATCTCTCCGACCTCGGCCGCCGCATCGATGAACCCGTCGATCTCGGAAACCCGGCCTGTAAGCTGCATCGTGCAGCTGCTGGCCTCCTCATCGAGCATTTCCGCGCCGAACTTCTTCGCAACGCCAAGCGCCCTGGCAAGGCCACCCGTACCCAGTTTGACCTTGACGATGGCAAGCTCCCGTTCGAAATGCTCACCCAGCGTCATGTCGTGGATATTGACGACATCGACCAGCTTGGCGAGCTGGGCGTTGAGCTGCGCGATTGCCGCGTCGGAACCCGTGACGACCAGTGTCACACGCGAGACCCTCGGATCGTACGTGGGCGCCACGTTCAGCGTCTCGATGTTGTAGCCTCGCGTCGAGAACATGCCGGTCATGCGCGTCAGGGCGCCGACCTCGTTCTGCAGGAGGACTGAGATTGCGTGTCGCATGGTGAATTACAAATGAAACCGGTTATTGCCGTTCGCCAGCGAGGATGGTCGCGCAGATTTTCCGGTATTGCAATGCACCCGAATTTCGTAAACACTCGCGGGAAATCCGTTAGTTATCGCACGGCTCGCAGTCCATGAACGACCAGGCCAATACCGCTGTCAGCGACCGGCATCCGCTGGCCGGCCAGATCCTGTCCGGCGCCGACACCGTCATCCAGGTGCTCGCCGACGAAGGCGTCGATACGGTCTTCGGCTATTCGGGCGGGGCGATACTGCCGATCTACGACGCCGTATTCCGTTTCAACGACCACCATACGTCACCGGACAAGAAATCGGCGATACAACTCGTCGTCCCGGCCAATGAACAGGGCGCGGCGTTCATGGCCGCAGGCTATGCGCGTGCGAGCGGCAAGGTCGGCATCGTCATGGTGACTTCCGGCCCCGGCGCCACCAACACGGTTACGCCGGTCCGCGACAGCATGGCCGACTCGGTGCCGATGGTCGTGATCACCGGTCAGGTGCCGACCGCCGCAATCGGTACCGACGCGTTCCAGGAAGCGCCAGTCGCGGCGATCATGGGCGCCGTTGCGAAGCACGTCTTTCTCGTCACCGATCCGGAAAAACTGGAGGAGACCGTCCGCAGTGCGTTCGAACTGGCCCGCACGGGCCGGCCGGGCCCCGTCGTCGTCGACATTCCGAAGGACGTGCAGAACTGGAGCGGTGCGTTCGAGGGTCGAGGCACGCTGCCGCTGCACGGCTATCGTCGCCGACTCGCCAAGGTCGAGGCCAACCATCTCAGCGACGAGGCCTGCGAGCGCTTCTTCACCATGCTGTCCGAAGCCGAGCGTCCGCTGATCTATGCGGGCGGCGGCGTCATCAACGCCAACGCCACCAAGGCGATGCGTCGTCTCGCCAACGAATACGGCATCCCGGTCACGACGACCTTGATGGCGTTGGGCGCGAGCGACACGACGCATCCGCTGGCACTGCACATGCTCGGCATGCACGGCATAGCATCGGCCAACTACGCGGTCGAGGACTGCGACTTCCTGATCGCGATCGGCGCACGCTTTGACGATCGTGTCGCAGGCAACCCGGGGCAGTTCGCACCACGCGCGAAGAACATTGCCCACTTCGACGTCGACTTTGCGGAGATCGGCAAGGTCAAACGCGTCGACTGGCATCACGTCGGCATGCTCGAACGGGATCTCATCGACCTGCTCGACTACGGCCGGCGCATCGGGTTTGCCAAGGTATTCGAGACCTGGCACAAGGAGATTGCGCACCTCAAGAAAGAGTACTGCCTGAACTACGATCGCGATTCCGACCTCGTCCAACCCTACGCCGTCATCGAGGAGATCAACCGCCACAGCAAGGGCGAAGCGATCATTTCGACCGGTGTCGGTCAGCACCAGATGTGGGCCGCGCAGTATTTCGATTTTCGCGGGCCGCGCCTGTGGCTGACGTCGGGCAGCATGGGAACGATGGGTTTCGGTCTGCCCGCGGCGATCGGCGCGCAGTTCGCCTGCCCGGACCGCACGGTCATCGACATCGACGGCGACGGCAGTATTCGCATGAATATCGGCGAGCTCGAGACCGCGACGACCTATGACCTGCCGATCAAGGTCATCGTCCTGAACAACTTCGGCGACGGCATGGTGAGGCAATGGCAGCACCTCTACTTCGAGGGCCGCATGTCCGGCAGCGACAAGTCATTGCACAGCAAGGACTTCGTCAAGGCCGCCGAAGCCGACGGTTTCGAGTTCGCACGCCGCCTCGACAACATCGCCGATCTGAAGAAGACGATTCGCGAATTCATGGAATTCGACGGTCCGGCCTTTCTGGAGGTCATCGTCGATCGCGATGCCGGCGTCTACCCGATGGTCGGCCCGGGCCTTTCCTACGACAACATGATCACGGGCGACTGGATCAGGAGCCGGGAGAGACCCGCGCACGACACACTCGATCCGAGCGGGATGTTCTGACGTAAACAGGGCACGGGGCGGCGCCGCCATCCCGGGCCCTGTTCCGGACTCTGATCCCTACCTACAGGCCGCCCGGCCCGCAGCTCTCGGCGAGATACTCCTCGACTGAACTCAGGATCGCCAGATGATGCTGCGGAAACCATGGAAAGCTGTGCCAGAGATCGACGATTTCCTCGTACTTGACATCCTTGCCGGCTCTTTTCAGCGCAGAAACGAACTTCCTCGACTGCTCGATTGGCACGCGCTGATCACGGTCACCATGAAACACATAGATCGGAATCGAAGCGTTCCTGGCAACATCGAGGGGAGACAGTCCCGCAATTGTGGGGTTCTGAAACTCGCGACCGAAATTACCCTCGAAAGTTACCTTGTCGAAATAACGCAGCTCCGACAGTCCGGCGCCCGATATTGCACATTGATAGGGAGTGTCGGGACGAACGATAGCCGCCATCGCAGCGTATCCGCCGTAGGAGTAGCCGAAAATCGCGAGACGATCCGGGTCGGCCAGTCCTTCTTCGACGAGCCAACGAGCCCCGTCATCCTTGTCGTCCTGCATTGCGCCGCCCCACTCTCGATCACCGGCTCGCCACAATTCCTGGCCCCAGCCCATGGAGCCGCGGTACTGCGGCTGCATGACGAGGTACCCGCGATTGGCAAGGAATTGCGCCCACAAGTCGAACCGCAGGGAGTCTCGCGCCCACGGCCCGCCATGCGGTACAACGACGGTGGGGTACGGCGGTTCGCCAACATTCGGCACCGTCAGATAGCCGGGAATCTCGAGACCGTCGCGAGACTCGTACCTGACAAAGCGCATCTCTGCCAGCTTGTCCGGCTCCAGGAACGGAAAACTCCGGCCAAGGGAAATCAACTGCTCGCCATTGACAAACAAAAAGTATGCGCTGGGTTCCCGCGGGCCACTCGAGTTGACCACCGCGACGCTGAAGTCCCGCGAAATCGACGAGATCGTATTGAAGTTCTCTGGAGGCAGCGCTTCATCGATACGTCTCTGAATCCGTGCCCATTCGTCGCTGATGTACTCGCGGTACGGTCCAACCCCCTGGCCGGCATAGCCGATTATCTGGCCAAAGTCCTCAGGCTGATTGCTTTGCAATACCGTGGTTGCTTCGACGGCCCCTTCGTCGAAAACCGGCTCGCCCAGCTGACGGGTCAGCAAGTCGTACGGACGAATCACTGACAGATCGCGACCCGTATTGTCTACCATGTAAACGGTCCGACCGTCAGGATCGAATCCGACAGGCTGCATGCCTTCGCGCTCTCCCGCGTACAGCGCGTGATGCTCTTCCCATTCGTTCGTGTTGGGGTTCCGATAGGCGAACTCGATTCGAGCCTCATCCCCGCGACCAACGATCTTCGACCGGCCGCGAACGGTTCCCTCATGATCACCGAAGAACGACTCGCCAGTGGCACCTCGGAAGACGCGCTTCGACAAGAAATTCTTCAGATTGACCTCGTAAATGTCTTCAGCAAACTCGGTGTTGGTGACGCTTACGAGGATCTTGTCTTCGTGATTCGGCAGGCGATCGAACAGAGAGACGCCGATACTCTCCTTGTTCGACAGGATTTCTCTGAATCGTTCTCCTTCCGCGTCAACGATGTACGCCCGGTCGCGGAACCAGCGCGTAACCCTCCCGCCAATGCGAAAATCGAATTTCTGGCGGCCCACCACAAACAGCCGATCATTGCTCAGCCATCCAACCAGCAGCGCCTTGGTGGATTTCGGCGCAAAGGTCACCGGCGCCTTGCTCAGGTCGCGGGTGTCCCAGACTGTGATCTTTGGCGCGTCGTTGACGTCAACCAGCGTCAATGCAGCAAGGCGATTCCCGTCCGGGCTCACAGATACGCTGGAAATAACAGGGTCATGTATCCACGCCTGCATCGGTATCAGCTGATCTGCCAGTTCATCCGACGATGCCACCGGAGAAACTACCAGGGACGCAAGAAGGCAAAAAACAGCAGCACTAACGACGCGAAACATATTCGGTTCCTTTATGAAACATCGACAAATGTCACGAAATGGGGCAACGGATGCCCCAGTTGCAGGAACCGGAGCACCTGCGCGCAGGTGCTCCGGCGTGTGTTGCACAACCGCAAAAAGCGGTTTAGATGTCGAAGCCTTTCGACAGCTGAATCACAAACGCACGACCCAGAAGGTCATAGCCGCCGCCCGGAAGCGTATTCAGGAAGCGGTTTGCGGTCTGAGAGCCGCAGCCGTCCGAGACAATCGGCGGCTTGTTGTCCGTGATATTCCTGATCGTACCGATTACTTCCCAGTCAGCTCCTCTGTAGCGGGCGGACGCCGACTGATAGGTCTCTGAATCCGTACGGCAGATCCGGTTATCGACCGGTAGTTCAGCGGTTTCATCGATCCAGCCGACGCTGTAGAAGAATGTCCAGTCGCGCCAGTCAGCACGAATGTCCAACTCGGCGCTCCACTGCGGGAAGCCCCATTTGCCTTCGAAATCGTCGAGCTCACCGAGCAGCTCACGTTCCTGCTCATCGATGTATGTCGCCGTCAGGTCGACCTGCAAGTCGAACGTAGAGAATTCCTGCTCCCACAGGATATCTATGTCGTAACCCTCTGACGTCAGACGGCCGACGTTGAGCAGCGACGCGTCAACGTCAGTCAGGAAGCCCATCGAATCGCGCGGCGAGATTCGCGCACAAAACGGGCTACTCAGATTGGCCGACGTGTAGCAGTCGGAGACTACGAACGCGATTGACGGAGAGGCAACCGTATTCTTGAGTTCGATATCGAAAAAGCTAAACGCGACCGATACCGGCATGAATTCCGGCTGCAGGACGATTCCGTACGTCTCGGAGTCGGACGTCTCGGCTTCGAGATTCTGGTTGCCGCCCGTTACCGTTCGAATACTCGGTGCGCCGCCGGTGCCGAAGTCTTCCGCCAATCCCTGCGCAGCGCAGTTCTGGTAGACGTTCGTGCTCGGGCCGAAGTTCGCACCGTAGTCGATGCAAATGTCTCGGCCAAGCGCCGCGAGGAAACCGGTCTCGTTGCCCAGGAATTGCTCAAACAGGTCGGGGGCGCGGAACGACGTACCGCGAGTCGCACGCAGACGTACGCTGGGAATCATCTGATAATTCAACGCCACACGATACGTGTCGTCACTACCGTAGGAGTTGTAGTCCGTGACACGCCAGGAGCCGCTGAAAGTCAGCTCCTCCGCAAACGGTTGCCCGGCAAGCAGCGGAAGCTCGATTTCGGTGAACAGTTCGCGAACGACATCGCTGCCAGCGGTAATACCCGCTGCAGTGCTGCCCCAAATGTTGCCATTCTGAGCATCGATGTCCGGTACATCGTCAATTTCCTCACGACGAACTTCATAGCCGAATACTGACTGGACCTCGCCGGCCGGAAGGTTGAACAACGGGCCGGTAACGTAACCGACAAACTGTTGGCTGGTGTACTCGGTGTTGCCCACCGTGGTCTTCGAGATGAAGTCCAGATAGTCCTGCGGCAGTATGCCTCGCAGCAACGCGTCTTCGGTGAACAGGTTTCCGGCGACACAATCGGGATACAGAGCCAACGACGCGGCGCTGCAGACGAGATTGTCGTTGCCATCCAGTTCTGCATCAAGCGATGCATTGACCTGTCCATCCAGCCAGTTTGCCTCTACGTACTCGCCGTCGGACCAGCTATGACCGATGTAAGCGTCATACGACCAGCTCTCCGATATGTCGCCACGTAACCCGATGAACGTATTCGTGCGGTCGATCTCGATCATGTTGCTAGTGCCGCCGAGTTCATAGGACGGCAATACCGCCAGAACACTGAAACCACCGAAGCCGGCGAGAGGTCCGGGCGTAACGCCATCAGACTCGTACAGGCCCATGATGTTGGTCGGGTTGGAGGCCGGTACCGATGGGAAGAACTGACGGTAGCCGCCGCCTACGTCGGTTTCACGTCGGTTGTAGTAGAACTCGTAGTACGCCGTGGCGCTGCGGTCCGCAATCGCGAAGTCGTAGTCACCGAACGACGTGAGCGACCACGTCTTGCCGTCGGGCTGCACTTCGTTAATTGCCGGTTCACGCGTATCGCGGTAGAAGCCGCCCTGGTTCGGATCGTCGGTCAATCCTACCGTCGTCCAGAACGGAATGCCGCGACCTTGGATATCGGGATCGTAGAACGGGTTGGCCGTGTCCGTCGCGTCATCCAGGCTCGGCTCGTAACGCGCGAATCCGAATGGGCCTGACTGCAGACCGTAGATAAATCCGAAGCAGAACTCTTCGCCGGTAGCCGGATTCACGTTTGCGCCATCAACACGTGGGCGTGTCGGGCACTGTGCGTAGTCGAGGTCGGTGGCTACCGTCTTTTCGATTTCACCGTATATGGCCGCGACATTGAAGGACCAGTTGTCGCCAACGCGACCCCATGCTCCATCAAGTGAGTACGCCGCGCCGCCATTCTCAGGCGTAAACATCTGGGCATTCAGCTGCGCACCGTCAAGGCGTTCACGCGTAATTGCGTTCACAACGCCGGCTACAGCGTCAGCGCCGTAAACCGATGACGCGCCATCCTTCAGAATCTCATAGCGTGCAATCATCGACGTCGGTATCGCAGTGAGGTCAACCGAGTTTGTCGAGCCTCGGACACCTGACGGTCCCCAGCGCTTGCCATTGACCAGTACCAGCGTTCGTTGAGCACCGAGACCGCGAAGCGAGATCGAATTTGCACCGACACCGCCGTCTGTAACGAAGCCGGAGAACGTATCGTTAATCTGCTGGCCCGCCGCTACGGTCGAGTTTTGCAGAATCTCCGAAGTGTCCAGGAGTCCGGCTAGCTGAGAACGCTCGTTCGTAATGATGGTTACGGGCGCGGTCGTGCTGAACTCGCTACGTTTGATGCGCGAACCCGTGACGGTGATTTCATCGACCACCTCTTGCCGCGGCGTTTCTGCACCGTCGGTTGCTTCATCTTCATCGGCTACGTCCTGAGCAGAAACTGTCGGCGCTGCCAAGAGCATTGCACTGACAAAGACGGCCGTAATTGGACCGAACATACGCGCCAGAAGAGCGCGATCGTTGACTACTCTCATTTCTAACCCCTTATGCTGATTGTGTTGACACTTTGCCATTTCCGGCATCGCGTCCGGCCGCCGGTTCAACGCCGGCTTTTTGCCAAGCGCACATGATGCGAAATCGCTACAGATTTGTAAATCCCAAATGCCAATAAATTCCAGACGTTCTCGCTATATGTTGCGTTTATGCTACATAAATCCGGTATTCCCGGAGGCAGATGGTTTCAAATGCAGTCTTTTCGAGTGTGAGAGCGGTCACGCCGTCGGCGGGACGAGCCGGTAAACTGGTGGACAGACCATTGTCCGCAATCCGGAGCTGACGCATGAAACGCACGCTTTTGACTGTCCTTGGAACCTCCCTGATCCTCGGCGCTTGTGGCGGCGACAGCCTGTTCGATGAACCGACCCAGCAGGTGACGACCGGTTCGATCAACCCGGTGAATGCGCTGACGACGGCACGGGCATCCTGGCAGGCCGCGTTGACGAGCGGCAATTTCGCAACGATTGGGCGCCCGGTCGGTCTTTCGGCCGGCACGTCCGCGGGATTTAGTAAGCCGGGAAACGGCGGCATCGCCGACGGTCGCCTCGTCAACCTGTTGCAGAAAGTCCCCTTCGGCCCGGACGAATTTCCGTGCCAGACGAGCGGTACCGTCACGATCTCGGGCGATATCGCCGACCCCACTGACCCGACACGCCTGAGCGTCAACGATACGTTCCGCCTGGTCTACGCAGCCTGTAACGACGGTATCGGCGAAGTTCTCGACGGCACCATCGACCTCACGGTCGGCGATTTTGCCGGCGACCTGCAGGCCGCCGCCTACATGGTGAGCATGGACACGATCGCGACGAACTTCCAGGTGAGCGCGGGCGGCGATACGACCGTCAGCAACGGCGATACGACGGTGGCGCTGGATACCATGCAGACCCCGTTGATCGACGTCGGGACCAGTGGGTCGTCAATGCGCGTCGACTCGAGTTCGCGTTCGGACGTCCTGAGCGGTTTTCAGTCCAGCCAGACTGTCGACGGCAACGTTGCTCCGGCCCCTTATACGCTGACGGCATCCGGCACCCTCGACAGCACATTGCTCGATGGCGTCGTGCGCTACTCGACGATCGAGACGTTCCAGGGCGTCGGGACCGAGTTCCCGGGCCAGGGGCGTCTCCGTGTCCAGGGCGATCAGTCGTCGCTGGAGCTCGTCGCAATCGATAACGTCAACGTGGACATCGAGATCGACTCCAACGGAGACGACGTCGTCGACGTGACGATCAGCACGACCTGGGCCGACATCAGCTCCGGTTAGCCCGCTGATTGCCGGATTTGTCCCAAGGGGAACTGCTTCGTCCGCGAATCCTCGGTATTATGTGAACTGGCTCAAGGATTTCCGGCAGGAATTCCGCGAGATTGGCTAACGGGCCCAACGACCTTTGCACCATGTTGATCACGCCGCGACGCGACAACCTGAACAAGATTGTCATCCTCAACCCGAAGGGTGGTTGCGGCAAGTCGACGCTCGCGACCAATCTCGCGGCCAGCTATGCGCAGACCGGGGCGACGCCCGCCATCATGGACTACGATCCGCAGGGTTCGACCACGGCCTGGCTCGAGCGGCGGCCGGACGACCTGCCCGGCATCCACGGCATTGCCGCATTCAAGAAGACCATGCAAGCGACGCGTAGCTGGCAGCTGCGCGTGCCGAACGACACGGTCAACCTGCTCGTCGACTCACCGGCGAGTCTCAACCACGACGACCTGCGCGAGCTGACGCGGGACTCCACGAGCATTCTGGTGCCGGTTCTGCCCTCTTCGATGGATATTCACGCCGCTTCGCGCTGTATCGCCGACCTGCTGCTCGTCGCCAAGGTCGACCGCCGCGATCGGAAACTCGCGGTCGTCGCGAATCGAACCCGCAAGAACACGAAGAGCTTCGCCAAGCTGATGCGCTTCCTGGACTCCCTCGGCATTCCGATCATCGCCGTCCTGCGCGACAGCCAGAACTTCGTGCGTTCGGCCGAGGAAGGCATCGGACTGTGTGAGATGCCGCCATCGCGAGTCAAACCCGACGTCGCGGAATTGAACAAGATCATCGAGTGGCTCGACGCATGGCCGCAACGCCGGCGCGATCCCGCCGCAACCCGGTCTTTCGGCAACCAGCGGACCGCCGGCCGCTCCCTGCTGCGTCGTCCGCGCTTCGGTTCAGCCTGATTCGGCTCGCTGGATCTCCCCGTACAGCGCGGCATCGACATTGCCGCCACTCAGCACGACGACTGTCGTCTTGCCGGCCGTCTCGATCTTGCCGGACAGTACCGCGGCCAGGGCAACTGCCCCGCCCGGTTCGACGACGAGCTTCAGGTTCCGAAACGCGAAACGCATGGCCTCGCGAACCTCGTCATCACTGACGACCAGGCCTCGATCGAGCAGGCGGCGGTTGATTGCAAACGTCAACTCGCCGGGGGAATGCGCCTGCAGGGCATCGCAGATCGAGCGCGCGGATGGACTGATGTGCTCGGGTCTGCCCGAGACGAGCGACCGGGCGGTGTCGTCGAAGCCTTCGGGCTCGACCGGATGCACGCTGACCTGATCGAACCGGCCGGCCAGGGCGGTTGCACTGCCGGCAACCAGCCCGCCACCGCCGCAACAGACGAGGACCGCATCCGGTTGCAACCCGAGTTCGGCGCACTGTTCGGCGATCTCGAGCCCGACGGTTCCCTGCCCCGCAATGATGTATTCATGATCGTAGGACGGAACCACCACGGCACCGCGCTTCGCAGCAACCTCACGGGCAATCGCTTCACGATCCCCGCTGTAGCGGTCGTAGGTAATGACTTCCCCGCCGAGTCGCCGCGTGTTGTCCAGCTTCGCGCGCGGCGCGTCTTCCGGCATCACGATCGCGGTCCGGATGCCCAGCATCGCTCCGGCTGCCGCAACACCCTGCGCGTGATTACCCGACGAGAATGCGACGACGCCGGCACGCGCCTGCTCCGACGTCAGCTGGCTCAGGAAATTGTAGGCGCCCCGGATCTTGAACGAACCCGTGACTTGCAGGCATTCGGGTTTAATGAGCACCGTGCCGCCCGCCGCTTCGTCGAGCGCATGATTCTGCAACAGCGGCGTTCGTACGGCGATGCCCTCCAGCCGCCGGGCAGCGGCTTCGACGTCGGCGCTATCGATCATCCACCAGGCGGCTCGACAAGCCGGTCCGTCTTGGCCGCGCAGATAAAGTCGTTGTCGGACAGCCCGTTGATCGAATGGGTCGTGTAACTCACTGTGCAACGACCGTACTCGACCGTCAGCACCGGATGATGCCCCTCGCGGATCGCGATCCAGGCGGCCGCGTTTGCGAAACCGAGCGTGCGGCTGTAGGCCGGGAATTCGAAGGTCCGTTCGATGCTCAGACCATCATCGCTCAGCGACCAGTCGCCGTGCAACGCGGCAAGCAGCTGCGCACTCTGCTCTCTTGACAGCGGCTCCACGCCACCCTCGCAGGGCGCACAGCGTCGATTCGCCAGGTCTTCACTCATGACGGGCTCCGGTCGGTCCAGCCCAGACATTAGCAATGCAGCCTGGCGTGCGCCACAAAAAAGGCCGGCCCCGGGGCGGGCCGGCCAGGCGGAGACTCTCGAAGAGTCACAGGGAAGGGGTCGACGCAACCGCTTGCGTGTCATCGATAAAGAGCGTGATGCTGACCCGGCGTTCGAGCGCGTAGCTGTCCAGTGTTGCATCGGTGGCCACGGACTCACCGTGCGCCGTCACGTTGATGCGGCCCGGGTCGATGCCGGCGGCGACAAATTGGTCGCGGATGTACCGTACGCGGCGCTCGGACAATGCCAGGTTGTAGTCTTCATCGCCGCGCTCGTCGGCGAAGCCGTCCAGCTGGATATAGATGCCGGGCATTTCGGCCAGTGTATCCGCAAGCTGCGCCAGCCGATCGCCCGTTCCGTCCGAGAGTACCGCTTCGTCAGTGCGGAACAGCAGGTCCATGGCAATTCCGGCCTGCATCAGGGCGACGAGTTCGGGACGCGCCACGGTCTGCAGGCGTTCGACTTCGCCGGTTAGCGTGTCGACGTCGCCTGCCAATTGCACGAGCTTGTCGTTCGACACCGTGAGTGAGCCCTGCAGCGTTTCGATGCGTTCACTCTTCTCATGCATCGTGTCGCCGACCTTGGCGCCGATTGCCGCACCGATGATGAAGCCCGCGGGTCCGCCGGCGATCGCGCCGATGACGGCGCCGGATCCGACACCGATCGCCTCGTGCTTGTTCGTTCGCGTCTCGGCAAGGGAAGGCATGGCGGCGAGCATGGCCACCGTTGCCGTAATGGCAATACTGATCGTTCTCATGTGATGATCTCCTCGTTCGTTTGTGGCCTGCCGGCCGTGTTCGAGGTTCATTACACGAGCGAATAGCGCGCCGCTTGCGGCGTCATCGTGGAAAGCTGGCGATCAATTGTGGCGAATCGTGGCGCCCTTTATTTTGCTAGCGGTTTTCGTCCGTCAGCGCGACGAAGGTGCCTCCGTTGCGGTCGCAGAGCACGCGCATCAACGTCGCGAAACGTTGCGCGGTTCGCGGAATCTCGCCGCCGCTGCGGAAGCCTCGCGGGAACCCGACGCCGTGGATACGTACCCGGCGTTTACCATCGGCGCCCGCGCGATTGCGGCGATCGATCGTCGAGACGACCTGGTCGATGTTGTAGTCGCCGGCAAAGTCGTCGCCGAATACGTAGATGCTGATCTTCTTGTCCGGCTCCCAGTAGGTCTCGATGGCCGCCTGGATACCGTCGACCGGGTTCGAATTACTCTGCGCGTACCAGGTTCGCATTCGATTGATGACCGCCTGGCGACGCCCCGGCGTGTCCGGGATCCAGCGGCCGGTGAATTCGGGGAACATGTAGAACCCGTCGTCGTTCATGACCTGCAAACCCTTAACCGTCGGGTACGCATCGAGCGCCTCGCGCAATTTGCGCTGCACGAGACCCCAGTTGTAGTTGATCATGCTGTTCGAGGTGTCGATGACGAAGATGATGTACTCGCTGTCTACCGGGATACCCGCGACCGCATCCTGGTCGCTTCGCTGGTAGTACGGCAGCAGGCGTTTCATCTCCTCGGTCAGGCGTTGTCGCGCGGCACGCAGTTCGCCCTCGTCGATCGTCGTCTCTTCTTCCTTGCGACTCGCCTCGTATTGACCGCGAATGCGATTGAGGTCACCCTGCTTTTCTGCGAGCTCCAGCCGTGTCGACGCCGCTTCCTCGCTGACCGACTTCAACTCGCGATCGAGCACCGTCGTCTGCCCGCGAATATTGAAAAGCTCCTCCTGCAGCAAAGCGATCAGCTGTTCCAGGTTATCCTCGGCCTCTTCGACAACGACGGGCTCGTAGATCTTGCTGAGGACGAGCAACAGGATAATCGCGCCGAATCCACAGCAAATGCAGTCGAGGAACGACAGGCTGAATGCTTCGACATTGCGACGACGGCGTGCCATTGACTACCCCCCTACGGCCAGTCCCGGCTGACGGTCATGAACGAGCCCCGCGTCTGCAATGCGAGGGACCAGAACGAGATCGGCGCACCGAAATCCCCCTCCATCG